>CAIUYS010000711.1 GCA_903903365.1 uncultured Methylococcaceae bacterium | reverse complement strand
TGCAAGCGGTTGAAGCATCCGGTGATTTAGGGGCCGGTTTTATGTTGTCCTCAAACGATCTGGAAATTCGGGGTGCCGGTGAGTTGCTGGGTGATGATCAAAGTGGACAAATTCAGGAAATCGGTTTTAGTATGTACACCGAATTATTGGAACGGGCTGTTAATGCCTTAAAATCAGGCAAACAACCTGAACTCGATACGCCCATGGACAGAGGTGCGGAAGTCGATTTACAAACGGCGGCGCTTATTCCGGAAGATTACCTGCCGGATATTCATGCGCGTTTGGTATTGTATAAGCGTATTTCCAGCGCCGAAAATCAAGCGGATTTACACGATTTACAGGTAGAAATGATTGACCGTTTTGGCTTGTTGCCAGAGCCGGTTAAAACCTTGTTTAACGTCACTGAATTAAAACATCAGGCTGAAAAGCTGGGTATCAAAAAAATAGAAGCGAACGTCGGAGGCGGGCGCATTATTTTTACCTCAGAACCCAACATTAATCCGGAACAGTTAATTAACCTGATACAAACCCAAGCGCAAATCTATAAATTTGATGGCGCGGACAAGTTACGATTTATCAAGCCGTTTGAGAATACCGAACAGAAGCTTACATTTATTAATGAATTGTTGGAAAAATTAAGCCTGTAAACAGATCAGTCGGGTTAGCGTTGTACTCAGTCAAGCGCCGTCTTGGAGAAAAGAATGAGCACAATCACGCCAGCACTTATAAGGGTGATGCCGATAATGGCAGCACTATTAAGTGACTGGTGATAGATTATCCAGCCAATCAGTGCGAGCAGGGCTATGCCGACACCAGACCAGATGGCATAAGCAACACCGAGTGGCAAAGTGCGCAGGGTGAGCGAAAGAAAGTAAAATGACGAGGCATAGCCAATAATGACAAGTAATGAGGGAGCCCAGCGGGTAAAACCTTCTGTGGTTTTAAGTGCGGAAGTTGCAATAACTTCAGATACAATTGCTATTGCCAGATAGATCCACTGCATAGTTTATTAAAACCTAACGTAAGCTGGCCGGACAGGGCCAGAAAAAGCATAAAAGGAATAAAGCCTGTAACCGCTTCGGTTGGGTATTTCGTTACATATTTATTTTACAGCAACTTATAACAATCAGTTAAATACGCTGGTTTAATGCGTTATTAACCACCAACAATAAATCTCGCCATAGAGTATTTTTGAGAATAAATCATCCATGCAAACACAAATCTTAAAAGCCAACGAAGCTGATGAATATTACTTTGACGAAGGCTGTTTTATTTTAGAATTATCAAATTCACCGGCAGACCCCGACGTGTCTATTGCCAGAGCGCGGGTTAAGCCGGGGGTAACAACCAAATTGCACCGTTTAATCGGCGTTGTCGAGCGATACGTTATTTTATCAGGACAGGCAATCGTTGAAGTCGGTGAGAGTGAGCCACAACCGCTATCAGTTGGTGATGTGGTTATTATTCCGTCCTTGTGTTCCCAGAGAATTACCAATAGTGGTACTGAAGACTTGGTTTTTTTAGCCATTTGTACACCGAGATTTACTGAAAAAGTGTACGAAAATATAGATTAGGTTTTGGGGTAATTATTCAGTCCCCCTCTATTAAAAAGATGCGTTAGGGGCAGTTCACTCCGAGAGTGTGTTGATTTTTAGTTGGAACTTACTGGCAGATCACGGCCAATGCAGAGCTCTGCATAACGGCCAATAGCTGTCTGTCATAACTGGCTGCTTTACGGCAAGGAATTTGATAGTAAGAGCATATGGTATATGCCAAATGGAGACTATCATTAGTTTCTAGTGAGCGGCTACTTTAATTTGGGAAGCAGTCATTGAAGTAACCCTGTTCGATTCTAAAGGGTGACCAAATATCCAACAACCAGAATATCTAAATATAATAATTTCTCCAGCAAGCTCTTCACAATCACTATAATGCCAATTAAACCCATTAGATTTACTGAGGCCATTAATGTCAATGACAAAGCATAAAGAAACTCTCTTCTGGTTTAACGCACAAAAAAACCTGTTACTTCTGGGTTTATTTATAGTGGTTTCTTTACCACTCTTTAAAATATCAACGGTTCTTTTTTCCTTAAACAGTGATTGGTCTCATGGTTTTGCGCATCCTTTACAAGGGTGGGATCATATTCTAACCATGATTGCTGTCGGTATTTGGGCCGCTCAATTACGTGGTCAAGCAATATGGTTGTTACCTGCAACTTTTGTCAGCGTTATGAGTTTTGGCGGTCTTGTCGGTGTCGCAAGTCTTGTAATTTCCAGTGTAGAAGTCATGATTATGCTTTCCGGCTTGGTATTTAGTGCCTTTATTGTCCGCAAAGTAAAATTCACTACGCAGTTAAATGTCTTTATCGTCGCTTTTTTTGCTTTTTTTCATGGCTATGCACATGGACAAGAGATATCAGCTTCAGCAAGCTTACTGTCTTATACCTTGGGGTTTGTATTTGCGACTTTGTTGTTACATTGTGCAGGGATAGCCACCTTACGTTTGGTTGCCTTATTAGTTGCCATTTTTTTGGGCAGTAATGTTAATGCCGAGGAAACAGACGTCACTGACAAAAAGGCAACCGAAGTCACTACAAAAGCCAAAGCAAAAAAAAGCAAAAATGACGTCGTAGAACTTGATGAAATGTTTGTGATAGAAGATGCACGCACAAAAAACCTTATCGGCATAACCGGTTCGGCATCACAGGGCGAAGTTAATCAAGCGCAATTTGAATACCGCCCCCTTTCACGTAATGGTGAAATATTGGAAGTTATCCCCGGTGTCCTTGCCACTCAGCATAGTGGTTCGGGTAAAGCTAACCAATACTTCCTGCGCGGCTTTAATCTGGATCATGGCACTGACTTTACCACTTACGTTGATGGCATCCCAATGAATATGCCCACGCATGCTCATGGTCAGGGTTATATGGATATTAACAGTGTCATTCCCGAATTGGTAAAGAATATTGAATACGGTAAAGGGCCTTATTATGCAGAGGTCGGTGATTTTTCGGCTGCGGGCTATTCAAAAATGTTCTCAATGGATAAGTTGCCTGAGGGCATCATGAAGTTTACTGCCGGCGAATATGATTATTACCGTACCCTGATGGCTAATTCCAACAAGGTTGGTAACGGTGATTTACTTTACGCAGGTGAGTTCAATTTTTATAACGGTGTTTGGCAACAACCCGAAGATTCTAAAAAATTTAACGGCATGATGCGCTATACCTTGGATCAGGGCAATTGGGGGTCTTCTGTTTTTGCCAAAGCCTATACCAACAACTGGACGGCGACCAATCAAATTCCGCAAGCCGCCATTGATAATGGTTCCATAGGCCTCTACGGCACGATGGATCCCAGTGATGGCGGCAATACCGATCGTTTTAGTCTATCAAGTAACCTCTGGAATAAAGGGAGTAACTGGCAAAATGCGGCCAATATTTATGCGCTGTATTATGACGTCAATCTGTACTCCAACTTTACCGGTTATTTGGATAACCCAACACAAGGTGACCAGATTCACCAATTTGAACATCGGGTACAAAGCGGTGGTAATGTCGAACATACGCGCTATAACAAGCTGTTTGGTTTTAAAATGGACAATACCTACGGCCTGCAATTTCGCCACGATGACATTATGAATGTCGGACTGGATCACACGGTTAATAGACAGTATTTAAGTACGGTTAACCGCAATAATGTCAGCCAAAGCACGGGTGGGGCTTACTTCAAAAACCAAACCTATTGGCATGAAAAAGTGCGAACCATTACCGGCTTGCGCGGGGATTTTATCAATAATGACGTGACTGTAGTGGATACCTTCTCCCACAATCCATTTATCAATGCAGCCAATTCAGGCAATGCCAGCCAAGCAGTCTTTAGCCCCAAACTCAGCTTGATTGTTGGACCTTGGTACAACACTGAATATTTTGTCAACGCCGGTTACGGCTATCACTCCAATGATGCGCGCGGTACGACTCTACAACTGGATCCCGGGGCTGCAACACCCACGCCATTGGCGTCCAATTCAGCCACTATTTCACCTATGGCCACTTCGCGCGGTGCTGAAACAGGCATACGCAGCAACTTTATTAACGGCCTGAATAGCACACTGGCGTTATGGTGGCTGGAAAGTAATCAGGAATTGGTCTTTGTTGGAGATGCCGGCACCACGGAGGTCAATGGTAAGTCTGAACGTTATGGCGTGGAGTTTACTAACTATTACAAACCTACTGAATGTTTGACTCTGGATGCCGACTTTGCCTTTACTTCTGCACACTTTGCTCAAACACCTCAAGGTGCGTCTAATAACTATATCCCCAACTCAGTCGGTACGGTTATCACTGCAGGTGCCACTATTGTGGCTCCCAATGGTTTATTTGGCTCGGTACGCTTACGTCATTTTGGTGATGTACCTTTAAATGAATCCGGCACCTATTGGGCCGGTAATACCACTATCGTCAATTTAAGCTCGGGTTACCAATACCAAAAATACAAAGTGGAAATCGATCTGTTTAATATTTTCGGTTCAACCGCCAATGATATTGCCTATGCCTATGACTACCGCTATCCAGCAGGAACAGATTCGCAATATGGCATTATGAAACATCCGGTTGAGCCAAGAATGGTACGTGGCACTATAACGGTAAATTTTTAGAGACTGTTTGACAGGCCGTAGGCCGGAATAAGACTACCCAAGCGTGCGCGTGGTGGCGTTTCCGGTACATTCGTACTGGATGCCGGAAACGCTTATTCTCGCTTGCGCTCGAATAGTCTTATTCCGGCCTACGCCGTTTCTGATATCTAATCTTCACATTGGATTTAAAGGAACTCATCTACAAGAAAAATGCTGTTCTGCACCCATCATTTACCACGGATAAGCATTGGCAGTAATACACAGGGTTATCAACGCTCTATAAAATCGAGGTACGAAAACTTGAAGATTTAGTTAAAGCCCTCCCTAAGCGCAGTCAAACCGTTAGACCTGAAAAAAAATATCAACACTAAGTCACTAATCTTTTCATCTAAATTGCCATGC
>CAIUYS010000710.1 GCA_903903365.1 uncultured Methylococcaceae bacterium | reverse complement strand
GTACGGTTATCAATTCCTTTGATCAATACGTCAAATTGAACAATAAAATACCGCCGGAAGTTTTAAATGCCTTGTCGGGTATTGATGATCCTAGTCGATTAGCCGATACGATGGCCGCTCACATGACGCTAAAGGTGAGCGACAAGCAGGCCATTTTGGAATCTGCTGATATTGAAAAACGCCTGGAAGATTTAATGACGTTAATGGAAGGTGAAGTTGACCTTTTAGAAATGGAGAAAAAAATTCGTGTGCGTGTAAAGCAGCAGATGGAGAAGAATCAGCGGGAATATTATCTGAACGAACAGATGAAAGCCATTCAAAAAGAATTGGGCGATATGGATGATGTGCCCAATGAGATTGAAGAGCTGCAAAAGAAAATTGCCAGTGCAGGCATGTCAAAGGAAGCGAAAACAAAAGCAGACGCCGAACTTAACAAGCTTAAATTAATGCCGGCTATGTCAGCTGAAGCGACGGTAGTGCGTAATTATATTGACTGGATGGTCAATGTTCCTTGGAAGAAAAAAACCAAAGTGCGGCATGACCTGAAAATTGCCGAGCAGGTTCTGGAAACGGAGCATTATGGCTTGGAAAAGGTAAAAGAACGTATTCTTGAGTATCTTGCTGTGCAACAGCGGGTAAAGCAACTTAAAGGCCCCATTTTATGCCTCGTTGGACCCCCAGGTGTTGGTAAAACGTCATTAGGGGAGTCTATCGCCAGGGCAACCAATCGTAAGTATGTGCGTATGGCTTTGGGTGGTGTCAGGGATGAAGCGGAGATTCGCGGTCATCGGCGTACTTATATAGGGTCTATGCCGGGTAAGATTTTGCAGAATCTGGCTAAAGTGAAAACACGAAACCCCATGTTTTTACTGGATGAGATTGACAAAATGGCGGCTGATTTTCGAGGTGATCCGGCTTCGGCTTTACTGGAGGTGCTGGATCCTGAGCAGAATCATACTTTTTCAGATCACTATCTGGAGGTGGACTTTGATTTGTCTGATGTGATGTTTGTCGCAACGGCTAATACCATGAACATTCCGCCTGCATTACTGGATAGAATGGAGGTTATCCGTCTTGCCGGCTACACGGAAGATGAAAAAATAAATATCGCCATTCGTTATTTAATCCCCAAGCAGGTAAAAAATAACGGCCTTGAAGCGCACGAAATTGAAATCTCAGAAACTGCAGTCAGGGATATGATCCGTTATTATTCCCGTGAGGCGGGGGTGCGTAATCTTGAGCGGGATATTTCAAAAATTTGTCGTAAAGTAGTTAAAGACCTCTTGTTGAAGCCTGAAAAAAATAAAGTCATGGTGACTATCGAGAATCTTGATGTTTATTTGGGGGTTAAGCGCTTTAGTTATGGGCTTGCCGAGGAGCAAGATCAGATAGGTCAGGTGACCGGTTTGGCCTGGACTGAGGTGGGCGGTGAGTTATTAACCATTGAGACTGCGGTCATTCCCGGAAAAGGCAAGCATTCGGCAACAGGCAAGCTGGGTGAGGTGATGAAAGAATCCATTGAGGCTGCGATGACGGTGGTCAGAAGTCGTTCAGCACTGTTAGGCATCGATAATGAGTTGTTCCAAAATAATGATATTCATATTCACGTTCCTGAAGGCGCTACCCCGAAAGACGGTCCCAGTGCAGGTATTGGCATGTGTACAGCCATCATTTCAGCTTTAACCAAAATACCGGTACGGGCAAATGTAGCGATGACGGGAGAAATTACTTTGCGAGGGCAGGTGCTGCCTATTGGCGGGCTAAAAGAAAAGCTCCTGGCAGCTCATCGTGGCGGTATAACAACCGTTATAATTCCTGCCGAGAACGAAAAGGATCTGATTGAGATACCTGAAAATATTAAGAAAAATCTGGATATTAGGCCGGTTCAGTGGATAGATGAGGTATTGGCTGTGGCTTTGCAATATATGCCTGTTCCTGTTGATAAAAAAGTCGATGAAGAACAAGGTAAAGCGGATGTTGAGCCGGTTAAAATAATACAACAGGGTCTTACTGCGCATTAGAAATGTTTTGAGAATTTTTAAGTTTCATGAGCAAAGCCGCAAAAAACATGGCCTCTAGGGGTTTTAAAGCTTGACACTATGTTGCTGCTATTGATATAAATACCCGTGTTTCTTGTGTTGCTGCCAATCGAGCACAAGAATCAACATAGGTGTTTCATATTATATATAAGAAAAATTAACTTCCTTAGGGGGAATAATGAACAAATCCGAACTTATTGATGCTATTGCTGAGTCTTCCGGTTTAACCAAAGCCGATGCCGGTCGTGCATTAGATGGCTTTCTTGGCGCTGTAACCAGTGCTTTGAGTAAAGGTGAATCAGTTGCTTTGGTGGGCTTTGGTACCTACACTGTAAAAGAAAGAGCTGAGCGTAAAGGACGTAATCCACAGTCTGGTGAAGAAATTACTATTAAAGCCGCAAAAATTCCTTCATTTAAAGCTGGTAAATCTTTAAAAGATGCTGTAAACTAGATTTTTTTGGTTGGTTAGCCTCTTACCAACACAAAAAATCCATTATGTTATATTTAGGCTGGTTATTTGTTTAAAAATAAATTATAATGGTTGCTTAGTCGGGTGCTTAGCTCAGCTGGGAGAGCATCGCCCTTACAAGGCGAGGGTCGGGGGTTCGATCCCCTCAGCACCCACCAGACTTTGGAGTGGTAGTTCAGTTGGTTAGAATACCGGCCTGTCACGCCGGTGGTCGCGGGTTCGAGTCCCGTCCACTCCGCCAAATTAAAAAACCCCGAACCGTCTGGTTCGGGGTTTTTTTTTGCTTTATAAATTGATTCCTAAGGACTGATCTATGCTGACGAAAATTAGAGAAAAAGCACAAGGTGCTTTTGCATGGGGTATTTTGATATTAATTTGTGTACCTTTTGCTTTATGGGGCATTAATAATTATTTGGATACCGGAAAAGAAGCTGCGGTTGCATCGGTCGGCGATAAGGATTTTTATCAGCGCGATGTAAATAAAGCTTATGAGCAATATAGCCAAAACCTTCAGGGCTTGGGTATCGATGAACAAGCTGTAAAAGCACAGGCATTGCAAAAGCTGATAAAAGACGAAGTTTTATTGCAATATGTACATGCCGAGGGTCTTGTTGTAACTGATGATGAGGCGAGGGATTTTATCAAAGGCCTGCCTTATTTTCAGGTGGATGGTAAATTTAGCGATAAGCAATTTAAGTCATTACTGAGTTCACAACGGATTTCGTCCGCAGAATTTGTAAGCAGAATTAAAAATGCACTGATTATGGAGCAGTTTCAGCACAGTATTGTAGATAGTAGTTTCGCTACGCAATATGATGTGGAAAGTTTTTTTAAAATCCAAAATCAACTGCGTGATGTCGATTATGTCACTGTCCCTGTGCAACCATTGAAGGAACAACCGACAGCAGAAGAAATATCGGCTTATTACCAGCTGCATCAGGATTTATATAGCACGCCTGAAAAGGTTTCTGTTGAGTATGTTGCCTTGTCACTTGAAGAGATTGCCAAGAAAGTAGTCGTTACCGATGAAAAGTTAAAAGCTTTCTATGAAGAGCAAAAAGATCAATTCACTACGCCAGAGCGTAGAAAAATTAGTCATATTCTTTTTATGGTTAATGACAAGATCACTGAAAAACAGGCTTTGGAAAAAGCGCTGAAAACAAAGCAGGATCTGACAAGCAAAGATTTTTCTGCGCTGGCCGCAGAAGTGTCTGATGATAAATTGACCGCTAAAAAAGGGGGTGATTTGGGACTTTTTAACGTGGGCGTCATGGAAAAAGCGTTCGAAGAGTCAGCGAGCACCTTGAAACTGGGTGAAGTATCAAATCCGGTAAGATCAGCGTTTGGCTATCATTTAATAAAAGTCACTGAGCTGGTGCCTGGGGATATTAAATCGTTTGATAGCGTTAAAAATGAAGTCACTCTAGCTTATCAAAAAGCCCAAGCAGAAAATGCTTTTTATGAGGCCGGTCAGAAATTAACTGAAATGAGTTATGAGCACCCTGATAACCTGCAAACGGTTGCTGATGCCCTAAATGTTTCCGTGCAAAAATCAGTCTTGTTTACCAAAGAAAAAGGTGAGGGTATTGCCGCTGACGAGAAGGTACGCAATGCCGCGTTCTCTGAAGAAGTGTTGCAAGGTAATAATAGTACACCTATAGAGTTGGGCGCTGATCGTTTGGTAGTGGTGCGGCTTTTAGAGCATAAGGTAGCCGCCAAGCGAGATCTCAACGAAGTTAAGCAAGATGTGGCAGCGGTTTTATCAAAAGAAAAAGCTCAGTTACTGACCGTCCAAAAAGCACAGCAAATAAAGGAACGCTTGCAAGCGGGTGAGTCCATTCAAGCCGTAGCGACTGAAAACAAGCTGGAAATTAAGGCAGAAAAAGGACTTGCACGCGGCAAAAACAAATTGCCTGAGCCGTTGAGTGAAGCCGTTTTTAAAGCCGCTAAACCTGTTGGCGATAAACCGAGTGTTTTTATTGCAGTATTACCTTCTGGCGAGCAAGTCTTGGTGAGCTTGACAAAGGTTACCGCAGGCATCATGAGTGAAGATGACAAGAAACAGATGGAGCTGGCGAAGAAGAATATTGCCAATGCCTTTGGTCAAACTGAATTCAATCAGGTCTTGAACAGTTTACAGGTGGAGGCGGATGTAGAAATTAATACCAAGGCTCAGGTTCAGACTCAATAACCGGGTAAAATAGGGAATAAAAAAAGGGAGCCGTTAAGCTCCCTTTTTTATGTGCGGGGGAATGTGCATAAAATAACGTGCATGTCATACTCTCCCAACCCTCTGTCGTCCGGAAGAGGGAGAGTGTATAACTCAAGTTGTTTCGTGCATGTTCCTTAGCAATCTCTCAAGAAGCCGCTAAACCGGCAATATTATAACCGCAATCGACATAAGTGATTTCTCCGGTAATACCCGATGCTAAATCTGAACACATAAAAGCCGCTGCATTACCCACTTCTTCGATAGTTATATTTCTCTTTAACGGAGACGTATCGGCCGCTTTATTTAGCATGGACTTAAAATCATTAATACCCGATGCTGCCAGGGTTCTGATAGGTCCCGCTGAAATAGCATTAACACGCGTGCCTTCCGCGCCTAACGCGACGGCCATATAACGCACATTGGCTTCCAAGCTGGCTTTGGCAACACCCATGACATTGTAGTTGGGAATTGCCCGTTCTGCGCCTAAATAAGTTAAGGTCAGCAATGAACCATTACGACCTTGCATCATTGCCCGGCCTGCTTTCGCTAAAGCAGTAAAGCTGTAAGAGCTCACGTCATGAGCCGTTTTAAAGTTCTCGCGGGTGGTAACGTCAACATAATCGCCATTAAGAGCGTCACGCGGCGCGAAAGCAACCGAATGCACGATACAATCCAAACCATCCCACTGTTCGCCCAGTTTGGCAAAAACATTGCTGATATGCTCATCAATGCTGACATCACATTCAATAGTGATTTTTGAAGCACATTTTTCAGCCATCTCTTCGACGCGACTTTGCAGCTTTTCATTTTGGAACGTAAAAGCCAACTCCGCGCCTTCGCGATGCATGGCTTGAGCAATACCCCATGCAATAGAACGATTACTGGCTAAACCCACAATTAAGACCCGTTTGCCCTGCATAAAACCCATTATCATCTCCCCGTATTTTTGTTTTTGTTGTTACAATAGTAGAGACGCGATTAATCGCGTCTCTACTATTGTAACCTGCACCCATTCACATTTAATGGATGATCCTTCAAGTATCTACGACCCGATTATCGATGTCCAGTTTTTTGTCTATGAAGATACCAACCTATCACATTTTATTATGCCTCACCATACTGTTGACGGCTTGCGATGTTCCGCAATTTAATAACCCTTACACAGAGAATGAAGGTAAGCTTTCGGTTTTGTATCAGTCATTTTCAGAGCGCCCCAAGCATCTGGATCCTGCGGTTGCTTACAGTGAAAATGAATATGCCTTTATTGCGCAGATTTATGAACCGCCGTTTCAATATCATTATTTAAAAAGACCGTATCAATTGACCACTTTGACAGCAAGCAAAATGCCAGAGATCAATTATTTGAATAAAAACGGTGAAAAACTAGGGGAGGGCGCAAAGGCGGGTGATATTGCCTATACCGACTATATTATTGATATTCAGCCCCATATTAACTACCAACCGCATCCCGCATTGGCTAAAGATGCACAGGGCAATTATCTGTATCATCATCTGATACCGGTACAAATTCAGTCACTTAAAACGCTAAACGATTTTAATAACACGGGTTCGCGTGAACTTACCGCTGACGATTATGTGCATCAAATTAAACGTTTGGCACATCCTAAAATACAATCGCCTGTCGCTGAAATCATGAAAAACTATATCGTGGGTTTTGATGATTTTTCCAAAAAAACCACTGACAAGCACAAAGCCGATATGAAAAACCTGACGATGACGGGCGTAGAAGTCAACAGTCGCTATCAATATCGCATCCGTATTAAAGGTAAATATCCCCAATTTATCTTCTGGTTGGCCATGCCGTTTTTTTCGCCGATGCCTTGGGAAGCGGATGTGTTTTATGAACAGCCGGGCTTGTCTGATAAAAATATTACCCTGGATTGGTTTCCACTAGGCTCGGGGCCTTATTTACTGGCTGAAAATAATCCCAATCGACGCATGATTTTGCTTAAAAATCCGTCCTTTCATTTGGAAAAGTATCCCTCTGAAGGTGAGCCTGATGATAAAAAAAATGGTTTGCTAACAGACGCAGGAAAACAACTGCCTTTTATCGATAAAGTTGTTTTTATGCTGGAGAAGGAAACCATTCCTTATTGGACTAAATTTTTGCAGGGCTTTTATGATGCGTCGGGCATTGCTTCGGATAGTTTTGATCAGGCCATACAGTTTACCGGTAGTGGTGGCGTTGCCTTGACCGATTCCATGAAGGAAAAAGGTATCCAGTTACAAACCCAGGTAGAGACATCTATTTTTTATATGGGTTTTAATATGCTCGATGTTACCGTAGGTGGCGAGAGCGAAAGAGCCAGAAAATTACGTCAGGCGATAGGCATTGCCGTTGATTATGAAGACTATATTTCCATTTTTAGAAACGGACGTGG
>CAIUYS010000709.1 GCA_903903365.1 uncultured Methylococcaceae bacterium | reverse complement strand
CCCCAAAACCCCAAAACCCCTACTCTAAGGTGATCATTCAATAGTTCGTTCAAAAAGTAAATATATTTAAGCGGCTAAAGTGCCGTAATTCAATAGTTCCTTGACATGCTGATGATTTTTGATTGAGTTTGGGTTAATAGCGAACAGCCTGAAAAATTTCGACAACAGTAAAGCGTTATGAAACAATACCTTATATGTAGTCATTGAAAATGAGTTTTCACGTGTGTCTGGATTGCTTAGTTGCATTACCTTGGCAATATTTACCGTTGTCAATGCCGCATTGAAATGAAAGTAGAGTTTATTGCCGCTTCTTGCCTGCGAGGTTTCTAGTCCTGCAAATGACTTAGCATCCCTGAATCCAAATTCTATTTGAAACCGGGTGTGATAAATATCAATAACATCGATAGGGGCTTGTTCGGTATCCGTAGAGAATAAAAGCCTGTAAATTACTTTACCATTTATCTGGAATTGTTCGACAACAAGCAGAATTTTTTTGCCAAGAGACTTGGAATATACTATCCCCGAGAATGCTTTTATACTTTGGTTGCTTTCAACTTGTTTAAAGTGTTCGAGGTTTAGGTTCCTGACATCAACTTTTTCTTCATATTTTTTGGGTCTTCCTTTTTTGCCGGTTTTAGGTTCCTTTGAAAGGTATGATAAGTCTGCGTCATCCCTAAGTTTGCTTACCAGATGAAGAGAGCATCCCCTGATTTGTTCGACAAAGTTTTTTTTGGAGAAATACGCATCTGCAACAACATACCTGGTAATCGATAAGATTTGTTCGATATGTTTCCTTATGGCAGCAGCGTACCAATCCACAAGCGTTAAACCATTATCCTGAAGACAGTTTGTTGGAGGTGTCTGTACGGCTTCGAGATGGAAACTTAATCTGGTGTCTGCATCAATTACAGAAAGCCCAAGGATTTCAATTCCTCTGAGGGCCCTGCCGGCACATCCCGACCAAAAATATCCTATCCCAGGTGTTTGCTTACCTGACTTATGGATGAAGCTTGGGTCGAAGGCAACGGCATTGCGAGCGCCAATCCAAGGCGCAGACAAAGCCTTATTAAAGGAGAAGAAGTCAAACCCGGTCTCGAACTGACGACGGAAGCGTTGTTCGCCAAAAAGGCTGTAACGGCCTAACTGAAGGAAGTTAATCCGTGAAGGTATACTCAGGTATAACATAAATATCTCAATCATAAAATCACATCTGCATTTATTAAGCTTTACTTTGGAAACAACTAAAGCTTCGAGAACAATTTTAGAGTACAAATCATAAATCGCGGGGATGGCCATAATTAAAGTAATTAACTGGTAATTAATACTTTAAAGATACAAATTCCCGCGGTTTTAACCTAATAAATAATGAGTTATTTTACTGTAAATCAGATAAATAACTAAGTTTTGAACGAACTATTGTAAGAGGACAGTAATTTTATAACCAATAAACAAAGAAGCCGAATCGTATCAATGATTCGGCTTCTTCAATTTATAAAATGATCGGTTTTATAAGCCGGCTGCGTTTTCCAGCAGATATGACTCGGCTTCTGTACTCCAGAGGCCCAGATGATTTTCGCAGATCTCT
>CAIUYS010000708.1 GCA_903903365.1 uncultured Methylococcaceae bacterium | reverse complement strand
TATTTATTTTTATAAAATAATTATATTGAAAATTTCTTTTTTGAGGTATTGTCTTCTTTCCAAGGTACCGACCATTTAATAATTAACCAAAGGCATAAAATAATTACATAACCACCTACATATTTCGCTATTATCCATGATTCAACTGTTAATCCAAACTGAATGCCCATTAACGCAATAAAAAAATAACGTATATCACCTTTACTTAAATATCTGTGGGCAGATGTTGCAAATCGTGCAAACTGCATACCTATCAGTATACTGACAAGCCCCACCATGCCCCAACCACCGTTCCAGTATGCCTCACCATTAAAAGTAGGTGCCAGTTGTGATTTAGAGTCCGCCAATCCCTTAACCATGGCATCAAGTGCCAGGCCATCAACGGAATTTATTGGCTTATCAGGCCATACTACTCTAGGAATAAGAGCAATAAAAAATGCATTCAGCGAAGTACCAGGCATGCCATTGTCATAGGCTTCCATCAAATAACTCTGTACGTTATTAAAACTATTCCTTTTCCAAAAGGTATCATTTTTTTTTTCTTCATAAGTATTAGCTGTATCCCCGAATTTTTCGTCTACAACCTTAAGCAATACATCGGAAACCATAGCAGCAGAGACTTTTTCTTCATTCACGCCAAAAGTAGATACTCTACCGATTACTGAAATTGGAGAAACGATCGTAAATAGCGCGAATATCAGTGCTGCCCCATAGAAGAAGACTTTAATATTTAACGTTGCCCAGTAATAACCTAAAGTTGCTGCCAAAAAAGGGGCCAACATTGATGCTTTGCCAAAGCTGGGTATTGCACTGATAAATATTAGTAGACAAATAAAAGTGCCGTAATAGGCATATCGTTTTATGCCCTTGCCCCAAAGATAAAACATTAATAAAACGATTACATCACCCAGCTTTGAAAGTGTATTAAGGAATCCCGGAAGTGTAAAACTAGATAAGCCGTAAAGAGTAGGTAACTGAATAAACAACTCATAGGGAATATAGATTGGAAGGAGTATAGTTAACAATCGCTTTATATTGCGTATATTCGAAAAAACATTAAATTCTTCAGTTGCAATTATTGATTTTCCCGATGAAAACCATTTAATACCTAACCAATAACCCGATAATATGAAAAGTATCGACAAGGAATTTAATATATTAGTGCCTAAAATTTGTCGGTCTGTAGCATCATATAATCTGCGTGCCTCATCAATAGCATCCTGGTCTGCAAAATACCAGATTGAAGACCCATACCCAAAAGCAAGTGCAGCACCCAAACAAAACCACGTTAAGGGGCACCAGAATAATATTTTTTCTTTTTTGATACGAAAAATGGTAACGCCAAGCAGCGTCACTAAAAGAACTATCGGCAAGCCTGAATTAGCCAAAATGATAAAGTCATTGCTGCCATTATACGCTATTATATAAAGTAGGGTTAAGATACCTACTACAATAGTGAGAAAATTTAAGCCAATAAAATAAAATTGAGTCTTTTTTTTAAATCTACTGTGACCAGTTATTTTAGCTATTTTCATTTCAGGTTAGTTCCAACATCATCAGTATTTTTTGAATTGCTTCATTATTCATTACAATATTTTTAGGCTAAAAACTACACCAATAAGGTATAATTCAATGTTTACAAAAGTTATAATTTTGTTAACTTGATTAAACATGATGTATAGCAGTAAGTATTTTTTTTAACTGATCAGTGCTACCGTAGTTGTTATTTAAACAACGCTGGTGTCCCGCTGCTGCAATCTTTTTTCGGATATCTTCATGTGCTAAATAAAACTGAATCTTATCTTTCATTTCTTCCTTACTTCCAAAAAATTCAGCTTCTTTCCCTTCTTCAAACAGTGCTAAATGGTCATCGGTTCGTTCGGCCAGCAAGAATGTACCCAATGCAGGTATTTCAAAGCTTCGGGTTGTGGTGGTTTCTGGTATCCCCTTGGTTAAAAATCCTAATCCTATCTTAGTATGACTTAATGCACGTAGGTAATCATCTCCCCAAACGCCGTCACTAATAACGTAAGGCTTTGCCCAATCATTTTTCTTTGCATAATTAAGCCAGCCAGGCCCCCAAATTTTTAATTGTCCGGCTACATTGTAAGTAGTCTTAAGCGTTTCAGCATAATGACTTTCACAGTGACCAACAAAAGAAACATCGGAGTACCAAGCGGTATGATCCTGTGGTAACGATTGGTAGCTTGCAAATCTTGGATCGAATCCTTGTAAGACAAAAAAAATCTTCTCAGCGCCAAGATGATTATACAATTCCCGTTCAAAAGGCTTTGTCGTTACAACCCAATCGTATTTGGGTATGCAAGATACAAAATGACGTGATTTATTAAATACAAGTTGTGGGTCCGGCGTATAATGCAATGCAGGGCTATCTAAGTGCTGCTTTAGTAAGTCCAGTGTTTCAGGATATAGCCAACGCCCCTTATCCACCCAAATAAGATCAACATTCCCAGTTGATTGTGCATGACTGGACAGTGCCCTATTAAGGTTCCATACATTGGGTCCCCAATTAGTCCTGTGTGCAAGAGAACAAAAAACTCGATCCCATGCTTGTGGTGAAGTCCACTGCGTTGTATCAAAGGCTATTATTTCATGCCCGAAGCTTGCTAATGTATGCATACGTTCAAGCGTCGTACAGCCATTCCACAGTTGACCAATATAATAAATCCGCATTAAATTAACCTTTATTTTAATGATACTAACCAAGGCAATATTCTAGAGATGAATACTGCCGCAATATATGATCCGTATACCGCCAAGACTTTCTAATTAGACTTTCAATGGCTTTACCAATAACGGGGATTTTGTGTAGCAGTACAATCAGTCTATGTCGGTTGCCTCCGGGATTAAGGCTGTGTTCAGCACCTATATGAATAAATATATATTCACGGCACATCTTTGCAACACGCCAACGTCCTTGTGTCGCAACACGGCGTTTGAAATCATTCTCAGTCACTCCCATTGATATGCCTTCAAGATAGGGGCCAATATATTTTACAAAAAGTGCCGATTTTATATGCGGGCAGTCGGAATAGGGGCGTAAGCCGCAATCACGATTCCAGGGTAATCGGTCATTTGTAAATACTTCATACGCTATTCCGGTTGAAGTAAGGCGACGTTCAGTAGGTAAATCAAAGCTACAATTATCGGTTAATTGTATAATCCCTATTTCGGGGTCGGATTGCATTACTTGGAGGACGTCAGTTAAATCAGAATGTTGTCCGGCAAAAATCCAATCATCCTGTAACTGAAGAATGATTGGTGCCGCACAAGCGTTGAGTCCACGGTTGGTGTTTACACCTAATCCGCCATTGCTCTCGCTACTAATGAATTTGTCAATAGCACTTTCTAATTTTATAGTTTGTACATGCTCAATTGTGCTGGCATCATCAGTGACAATAACTTCAAATTTAAGTTTTGTAGAAGTTAAGGTGGGTATAAACGATCGAATTGACTTTAATAGCAAGTCAGATCTATTATATGTAATATAAAGAACAGATAAATCCATAATAATTCAATTGTTATATAGTTGTTTAAATGATTATTTATTTTATTTCTAGGTAATGTTTTAGAAATTATATGTAGTTTTGTAATAAATCATATTTGGAAATTACTTTTTATAGTATTAATCCTTTATTTAAATAAAATAATTTATAATGCTTGCATTTTTTTAATAAAACGTCTAAAAATTAAATCTATAAGTCGTCTTCTTATATTTATTTCCAACAATATCCATCCCCAAATTGCAGAGAATATTACCGCTAATAAAGCTGCGGAATAAACGTAATTTGAGTAGCTAGCGTTAAAGCTTTCATTTATAAAAAATAAAATGACAGAGCCAGTACTGATAGTCATGTTTAATAAAGATAAAGTTGGTATATGTGTGTTTTTTTTGAAGAGCAGAAGCTTAAAGTATAGAACCATCAATATCAGAGCAAAAAACTCACCGATTAATGCACCCATGCCAAATCCTGCGAGTCCAAAATAAAAGTACAGTCCCGTGCCAGCTGCCAAGCTTGAAATACCGCGTATTATCGAAGTTGAAAAAATGATACCAAGAGCGTTTATACCTTGAAAGTATAAAACAATTAAACTACCCGCATTAGCCGTAACAACACTAGCTAGAAGCATGCATACTAATGACTTATCAAATGTCACTGCATGTGCTGTCCAATGCATATAGATTGGTTCGATTAAAGGGTAGGATATAAGTACGCCAAGATTTACAATTGTTCCAGCAATGATCCAATAAACTCTATTGGTTGTGACCAGTTTTTGTAGCTCTCCGGTGGCGTAAAATCGTACTATCTCAGGGAACAAAGGCGTACTTAGTAAGGTGGATACAGTTGTCCATAGGTTAGCCAATGTTCTTACTGTGGTAAAAATTGGCACTGACGCAGAGCCGGAAAAATAAGAAACAAGTATAATTGTACCATTGCTAATACCTTGTCTGATAATATCACTGATGGTTAGTAAAACAGAATTACGTAAATCCTTAATACCTGTTCGTAAACTTCCCTTTTTCCACCAAGGGTAATAAGCGGGTAATTTTATTCGGATATAAATTGCGGATGCGATGTAAACCGTAAACTGGATAAATGCAAATAGCAGGCTAGTCTGTAGCAAGTCGAAATGTAATATGGCGGCTAACATTATTCCCAAGAATTGGCTTGCCTGAAGCCCCATCCCCCACCAAGCAGCTTGATACATTAGCCCAGTTGGTATTAGTAATCTATGAATAATACCTATATAGGAGCCAGACAAAGCCCACGTTACAGTGAGAATTAATAATGCTATACCAGAATCCAAATTATTAACTGAGCTTGCGTTCATACCTAATAATAACATGATTTGATCTGTGAAAATGGCACTCATACCAATTGACAGTTGTATCGCGCTAATAATGGCTATGCCGATTATTGATGAAGCCATGTGTTCGCGTAAAGCCTGTTGATCCTGATGGTACAGGACATTTATTTTATTTCCGACATAGTTACCATAGCCCGTGTTCAATGAGCGTATCAACATGAAACTGGCGTAAAGAGTCAACCAACTTCCATAGGTATCTTTGCCCCAGTATTTTAAGCAAATGGGTACTGAAAGAAGTTGAAAAGCAATAGATAAAAGGGTTGAAATTCCATTTACTAGTCCTATCTTGGCAGCCCTTTGTTCAATTTTATTATGACTCATTGATGTATTTCGTTATAGTCGGTATATTTAGTAAAACTATTTTTGTTAAAAAACAGCATTAATTCCCATTATTCGCTCTTTGGGAACGTAATTTATTGAATTTTAAGGAGTTTAACTTTGAACAATCTTGCTAAAAGAAAAATATTCTCCTTTAATAACAATTAGTTATAGTTAATAGCGAAAAGTGGGTTAATTAGGTAGACTTTATTGATTTAAAACCAATGTGCTATATTTCGAATTAAAAACTTGCATGCTAAATTTGGTCATTACCAATTGTTGCCCCAGTTTACCCATTTTTATGCACAAATTGGCATCATCAGCAAGCGTGCAAATACTTTCTGTGAGTGCGGATATATCCGCATAATCAACCAAAAAGCCGCTTTTCCCATGCTCAATAACCTCTGGTGTGCCGCCATGATTACCGCCGATACAAGGCTTGCCCAAACGCATGGCTTCCAGGAACACGATGCCAAAACCTTCTTTTTTGCTAGGCATGGTAAAAACATCGCAATCACCGTAGGCAGCCGCTAAATCCTCATCAGGTAATGCCCCCCAAAAAGTTACTTGATCGGCGATACCAAGATCATGGGCAACCTCTTGTAATCTTGGCTGGTCATCGCCTTTACCTATCAAATTTAAGTGAATATTTGGGTGACTTGTTTTTAGTAATACCAAGGCATGGAATAGTTGTTCAAAACCTTTGTTACGTTCTGATATGCTTTGCCGCGCAACACATAACAGCTTAAATGTACCATTCAGTTTAAAATTAACCGAAGGTGTTATGCTGCGCTCATCTGCACATAGGGGTATGATTTTAAAGTGATCAGCGGGTATAGCGTTTAACTCTGCGCATTCTTCTGCCGTGTAGTGTGTGGTGGCAATAATTTTATCGGCTCCCAACAAACCTTGGCGTTGTAGATACGTGGCCTGATGCCATGCCTCAATGCCATGCAGAATGACATAATAGCTATTTATTCGGCCTACTATTTTTAAGGCTAAAGCGAGTGGAACCAAATGTAAATGACCCACAATAAGGGTATTGATTGTCGGTTTAATTTTTAGAGCATGGATAATAAGCTGTAATTTCGAACGATTTCCACCCCAGACATCTATAGTAGTTGGCATGGCTGGATGCTGCCTGAGTGCATCTGTGCTGTCATTAAGGCTGATGCAAATAGCACTGCTTACTAAATTATCATTAACTAATCCACCCATCACTTCCGCTATGCGAAGCATGAAAGATTGAATGCCTCCTCGTGTGGTGGTCTCTGAAGAGAGCAATCCGATACGATGATTGGTTGGGTTGTTAGCGTCAGTAATTTTTTGCATTGATTTGTGAGGTGTCTAATTAAATGTTTGTTGTAATGGTATGGAGAATCCGGTTTTCAGAATATATTAAGTTGAAAATTACTTATTAAAACAAGGTTTGGATAGCTCTTTAGCATACCACTTCAAGGCTTGGTCAATGCCGGCACCAATGCGATGACTGGGGCTATAACCCAACAAGTTTTTTGCTTTGGAGATATCGGCTAAAGAGTGCCTGACATCGCCGGCACGAAAATCCTGGTAAACCGGTTTAAAATCTTTTAAGTGCGGATAGTCGTTTTCAAGACCTGCTCTTATTAACTCAAACAAGTCGTTAAGGGTGGTGCGGTCGCCTACGGCCACGTTATAAACCTGATTGGCGGCTTCATCACCGGCAACTGCGGCCAGGATATTGACTTGGACGGTATTGTCTATGTAACAAAAATCCCGACTGGTTTCACCATCACCGTTAATCAGTACGGGTTTGTTGGTAATCATGGCTTCTACCCATTTAGGGATGACTGCGGCATAGGCGCCGTTGGGATCTTGGCGTTGCCCAAACACGTTAAAGTATCTAAGGCCTATGGTTTTAAAGCCGTAGGTTTTGGCAAAAACCTGTGCATACAACTCGTTAACCAGTTTGGTAACGGCATAAGGTGACAGTGGATTGCCTATTTTATCTTCTACTTTAGGCAGGTCGGGATGGTCGCCGTAGGTAGAGCTGGAGGCGGCATAAACAAAGCGTTTAACGCCGGCATCACGGGCGGCCACCAGCATGTTTAAAAAGCCGGTAATGTTGTTGGCATTGGTGTTAATGGGGTCAGCGATGGAGCGGGGCACTGAACCCAGCGCGGCTTCATGTAGTACATAGGTGATTTTGTCACAGGCTTTTGTGCACGTGTTTACATCACGAATGTCGCCTTCTATCAAGGTAAAGTTTTGCCATTGTTGTGGCGTTACGCACGCTTTTACTTGATCAAGATTATGCGGATGACCGGTTGAGAAGTTATCAAGACCTGTGACTATTTGGTTGTTTTTTAATAGGGTTTCTAACAGGTTAGAGCCTATAAAACCTGCTACTCCGGTGATTAGCCATTTTTGTGGTGCTTGGTTGAGTTGGGCTAAAACTTCTTGATATTTTGTCATGTTGGTTTTTTGTTTTGGTATTAAATTTCGTTACTGCAACGCTGGAGCGTTGCGGGTTGTTATCGTTATACACAAGTGTTCAGGTAAGCCGTCATATTCGCTGTTTTCGGGCTTTCACATCCCTGTGCTCTGGATCCCGCTGACGTGCTAGTGTTCAAGTAAATCGTCATGCCTACTGTTTTCGGGCTTTCACGTCCCTGTGTTCTGGATCCCGGCAATCCCTGCCGGGATGACGAGTAGTGGGAATCCATTCCGGGATGACGGGCTATGTAGTCATGTAGGATGGGCAAAGGCAACGCCGTGCCCATCGCTTTTTAATCTATTGATGGGCACGCTGTGCTTTGCCCATCCTACAAAACAGGTTTTACTATAATCTGCCGTCAACTTTATCGGCAGGTAGGATGTATTTAATGTCGTAAAGGACGTGGTTTTCTTTGCCCAGTGCTTTTATTTGTTGTTCGCCCATTTGTACAAATTGGTCATGTTTTACGGCTAACAGGATGGCATCGTAGTTGCCGGGTTGTGGCTTTTCGATTGGGGTGATGCCGTATTCATGTTGGGTTTCTTTAGGGTCAACCCAAGGATCGTAGATGTCTACGTTAGCGCCATAACTGTTAAGCTCTTTAATGATGTCGATAACACGGGTGTTGCGGATATCGGGGCAGTTTTCTTTAAACGTTAAGCCCATGATTAATATTTTTGATTCATTAATATGCAGGCGTTTTTTAAGCATAAGTTTTATAACTTGGGACACAATATAATTGCCCATGTTGTCGTTTAAGCGTCTGCCGGCCAAAATTATTTCCGGGTTATAACCAACTGCCTGGGCTTTGTGGGTTAAATAGTAGGGGTCTACACTGATGCAATGTCCACCGACCAAGCCGGGTCTAAAGGGTAAAAAATTCCATTTGGTGCCGGCGGCAATCAGAACTTCTTCTGTGTCGATATCCAGTTTATTAAACAGTAAGGCCAGTTCATTAATTAAGGCGATATTGACATCGCGCTGGGTGTTTTCAATTACTTTGGCAGCTTCTGCCACTTTTATGCTGCTGGCTTTGTGGGTGCCGGCAATAATGATGCTTTTATATAAAGCATCCACTGTATCGGCTGTATCGGCTGTAGAACCTGAGGTTATTTTTAATATATTGGTTACGCGGTGTTCTTTATCACCGGGATTAATTCTTTCGGGGCTGTAGCCTACAAAAAAATTAGTGTTAAAGGTTAAGCCTGAAATGCGCTCCAGTATGGGTACGCAGATTTCTTCGGTGGCACCGGGGTAAACCGTAGATTCATAAATTACGATGTCATTGTGTTTAATGACTTTACCCAGTAATGCACTGGCTTTTTCCAGTGGGGTAAGGTCTGGCTGTTTGTGTTCGTTAATTGGGGTGGGTACGGTAACTATGTAGATATTGCATTGCGTCAGATCATCAGCGGCGGTGGTATAGGTAAGGTGCGATGCCTCGACTAACTCTTCATGGCTGGTTTCCAAGGTACGGTCTACACCGGCTTGTAATTCTGTAATCCGCTGTTGATTGATATCAAAACCAATGGTGGGGTATTTTTTACCAAATTCTACCGCCAGCGGCAAGCCAACATAACCCAAACCAACGACGCCAATTTTTATATTATTCATGTTTTTCCAGTGTTTTAAATACAAATTCCCTATTGGGAATAGTTGGTAAAAGTTTTACTAGTCATTTTGTAAGTATTCAAGCCCCAATGCCGTTAAGTTATGGATATAACTGGTGTAAAAAAGCTTTAGTTTTTTTAGAGGCAATAGCTGAAGCGATTGCACTCCTCTTTTTTAAATCAGAGGTATCTACACCGATCGTCATCCCGGCAGGGATTGCCGGGATCCAGATGCCATGGATGGCAATATTG
>CAIUYS010000707.1 GCA_903903365.1 uncultured Methylococcaceae bacterium | reverse complement strand
CTATGCCAAATAATGTGACCCAAACCTCTCCAGAGTCCCCTTCAGACACGGTACAAGCCGTTCGAACAATGACTATCGAGATAAAAGCCCAGGAAACCGAGGATCTTAAATTAGCCCTGGAAGCCTTTATACGTCTGGTCAGTGACGGCTTTATTCGGGCTTTGATCACAATGAAACCGGTTTCTACCCGTTTTCAATTGACTGATTAAGCGTACTTTACCAACCCGGCGGGAAAATTCAATTTCCCGTCGGGACAATTGTTTTTTCCCGCTTTTTTAGCATCATAAAGCAGGAGAAATCCCATGACACCTTTTTTTAAAAAGAACGTAGACCGTCGCAGTCGTGCCGCGATGGTGGATTTTTTGCAAGGCCATTGCCGTTACGACACCCTAAGATCATGGAACCGGTTAACGTCATACGCCAATAACATCAAGATTCACCGCTTGGGTTTGTCGTCTGAACAGGACGATAAGGCTTATCAAATACTGGGCGTTGATTACTGGGATGACATCAGCTCACCTGTTGATGACTTTACGCTTGAGCACGATCATCGTTACACGATGGCTTTGAATGGGCGTTCTGACGGTTATCTGGTCTTGCACGAGTCAGCTCTGGAACTGACCGGGCATCTTAGCTACTGCCCTAACTGTGTCCAGCGAAACTTCAAAAAAGTGCCGCCAGAAGCGTATCAGGACAATAACGAGACGGTCATCGCTCGGGAAATACTCAACAGCCAGAATGCCTGGCACCCTGGCGTTTACCTGGGTCAACCGGCCATTCAGGCTTTGTCCCTTTCAGACGAGGAGAAATTACCCCTGATTGTACGACTCAAAACGGCATTGCAGGATTGTTCGGCATCCGATGCCTGTGGTGTTTGTCATCAGCCTCGGCACAATTTCAGTGTACCGCCGTCACGCTTACGGGTGATCGGCAAAAGCATTGATCAAGATGAAGACTTTGCTGCTGACGATGGCTGGTCCATGGCAGCGTTGCGTGATCGTGTCGAGCTGGTGTGCGCGTTTGATGCGGCCTGCGATGCCGTTCGCAGCAATTTCATTGCGCTGCTTGAGGATTATGCCGTTGTTGAAGTGACTCACTATCGTCCCGTTCAGGTCAAAACATTGGTTGCTCATGCCGCATAGATAGTTTTACATGGCAGAAAACCAACGTCATTGCCTACACAACACTGTTTTGATAAGAATGTGCGTGCGCAACGGCAACCTCATAATTTGATTTTACTCAGTCCTGCCGGGAGAATTTTATCTCTCCCGGCAGGGCAAGATGTCGGGAACGGCTGTTTATTCCACACAACTCCAAGGCCGTATCAATGACCAGACAACAAAATACCGAACGAAAGGTATCCTGTGGCGTCCCACACACAAAGTTATGAATCCACATCACGCTAAAAATCCCTTAATAAAGCAAGCTCCTATCGAAGTATGTTGATGTTTTCTGGCAGCGCACTCCCAACAGAGTGCCCGTCTTTCCTTCCAGGTATCACGACACAGCTCATTGCGGATCAACCTAAAAATCACCTGCGAAAACCGATGGCTTTAACTCTTAAGCGGTAGTGCCGCACCTAATCTACCGCTCAATAGTCATTTTGTAATCGTTTTTATACGAAATACCTTTTAAAATAATCAAATTTAAATAAAAATAAGCGTTTCAACACACACTGAGCTACACTATAATTAATTTTAAATATAAAGGTGATCGTGATGCCTGTCTCTTCAAACCCATTAGGTTACGCTTGGCTCATTGAGCATTTTTCACTTCCACATCAATACCTCGCTGTGGTTTGCTGTAGCGCCAAAATTTCATCCATCAATAAAGAGGCCTCTAGCCAGCACTACCCTGTCTCCTATCGCCCTCATAACGATACTGCCGTTGATCACCTAACCTTTGCACTTAAATACGAGTCGCTCAATCTGTCTTGTCTAACGGCAGTGTTTCGGCAAAAAACCGTAAAATCCGAAATAGAGCAGGCGTTACACGCCAATCCAACCAGCAAGTACAATCGGCTGATGGGATTTTATTTCG
>CAIUYS010000706.1 GCA_903903365.1 uncultured Methylococcaceae bacterium | reverse complement strand
CAGAACACCGGTTCTGATGGAAATAGGTCGGATTTTGTCTAACGCCCGGCCATCAATACGCTTGCCTTCGTTAAGAATGGCGTTGCGAACAATGCGGTATTCCAGGTGTTCAATAATGCCGCGTATATCTTTTTCGGCATAGTCAGCGTTGGCGGTCAGTTTTTCGACAACGGCTGTTCTAATGGCTTTTAACTGTTCTTGTCTGACCAGTTTTTCAGCCACTTGATAGGCTGATTTAATACCGACTTCAGTTTCTTCGGTGACTAATCTTACCAATTCAGCATTAGCTTCGGGTGCGACCCATTCAACAACACCGGTGCCTGCAGCGAGTGCAAATTCATTAATGGCGTTGATGGCGATCTGCATTTGTTCGTGACCAAACAAAACAGCACCCAACATGATTTCTTCCGATAGACCGATGGCCTCAGATTCAACCATCAATACAGCATGAGCTGTACCGGCTACGACCAAGGTTAATTCAGATTCTTTTAAGGTAGCAGGTGACGGATTAATCAAATAAACACCGTCTTTATAACCCACACAAGCGGCACCTATGGGGCCGTTAAAAGGTAATCCTGATACTGCCAAGGCAGCAGAGGCACCTAAAAGGGCTGGAATTTCCGGATCAACGTCAGGATTTAAAGAGATGACTGTTGCAATAATTTGAACTTCGTTGGTGTAGCCTTCAGGAAAGAGCGGACGAATCGGCCGATCAATCAATCTTGACGTTAACGTTTCTTTTTCGCTTGGACGTCCTTCTCTCTTAAAAAAGCCGCCGGGAATTTTACCCGCTGCATAGGCTTTTTCTTGATAATTAACGGTTAACGGAAAAAAATCTCCACCATTAGCTTCTTTTTTACCAACGACAGTGACTAGTAGTGATGTACCATCGACATCGATTATGACAGCGCCGTCTGCTTGACGTGCGATTTCACCAGTTTCTAATGTAACGAGTTTATCGCCGTACTGAAATTCTTTCCTGACAGGATTCACTATAGAGTTCCTTTGTGTAGATATTATTTACAGAGACCTTGCATGGCAAGGTCTCGTATGTGCTGCTTCTTAATGACTTTTACTTGCGTAATTGCAATCCGTTAACAGCGATTGAATCAGGCTTTTTTACTTACGTAAACCCAGGCGCTCAATCAATGAACGGTAACGGCTGATGTCTTTATTTTTTAAATAATCCAGCAACTTACGACGCTGATTAACCATACGTAACAATCCACGACGTGAATGATTGTCTTTTTTGTGAGCTGCAAAATGCGGTGTTAAATGAAGAATGTGCGCTGTTAATAGTGCAACTTGTACTTCAGGTGAACCGGTATCCGTTTCTGACTGGCGATACGCTTCAACAACTGCTTTTTTTTGTTCTGCTGTAAATGGCATTTATAATCCCTAAGATTAAAGTTAAAATTAAAACCGTCCAATGACGGTCTTTTGGTACATTGATTTCCACGTTAGGGTGTAGAAATCAATATTTATTATAGAGGCGTGATTGATCGCGTCTCTATTTAGATGCTCATGTTGAACAACTTTTTCGGAGCTATTTTACCATCCATTAGCATTTCTCCCAAGCCTAAAAAAATATCCGCATGATACATTCTTAATGAGCCTTGCCAAATTGATGGACTAAAATCAGTGAAACTGGGGTAATTTATCGATTGCCCATAATTTATGGCGATGGCTTGTTCGTCGGACAAATGGACAGAAGGCAAGGCTTCCAAAGGTTTATCAACATTGATTAACAATTGATATAAGTCCTGTTCACTCATAGCCGTCAATTGTTCAATAGTTTTGGCATCTTCAATAGTAAATTGACCCGCTTCCAGTCGACGTAACTCTTTAACCGTTCCGCCGCATCCCAGAAAATGGCCCATATCTTCAGCCAATGAACGGATATAGGTGCCTTTTGAACAAAACACTTCCAGCCTTAACTGATCAGGCTGACTGTTTTCAGCGTGTAAATCCGTTAACCACTTTAATTCGAAAATGGTAATTCGCCTGGCTTTACGCTCGATTGTTTTACCTTCGCGAGCCAATTCATAGAGTTTTCTGCCGTTATGTTTTAACGCCGAATACATGGGTGGAATCTGATCAATTTCACCCGTAAATCGTTGCAAACAGGCTTGTATTTCTTCAATTGAAAAAT
>CAIUYS010000705.1 GCA_903903365.1 uncultured Methylococcaceae bacterium | reverse complement strand
CAGCGGCGAAGATAATCTCGATTTTGCCCATTCATAAAGCGGTTCGCGCAACCAACTGCTCAACGGGACAGAAAGTCCTCGTTTTTTGCGATGCACTATATCCGTAGGCAGGTAGCGCAGCGCATACTGTTTTAAAAAAACTTTGGTTTGCAAACGGTTAATGCGCTCTTTTTCCGGAAGGGTCGCGGCAAATTCCATAACTTCCTGATCAAGAAACGGTGCACGCAGCTCCAATGCCGACTTCATGCTGGCACGGTCTGCTTTGGTTAATAAACCTTCCGCCAGCGACGTTTCCAAATCATGCTGTTGCAGTCGATCCAGCATTTCTGTTGATAAGTAGTTGGGCCGGGCAAGCAAGGGCGGCGTTACCCCGAGGCGGTTTAAAAGCGCTGGTGAAATGCAGGATGTCCAGAGTATGTGGCGACCCAGAAAATCCAGTTCGTCGCCCTGAATAAAGCGTTTAAGCAGGAAAGGGATAGTGACTTTTTTGTCACTGGTCGGCCAGCTTTCTACCGCACGTCGAACCAGTGCCCTGACCGAGCCCGGAAGTCGTGCATAATAACCGGCAAGATTTGCCCCAAAGTAAGTCGGATAGCCGCCAAACAGTTCATCAGCACCTTCTCCAACCAGCGCTACGCGTACCTCTTGCGCGGCACGACTCGCCAAAAGGGCGCTAGGCACCCAGGCCGGGTCGGCCAACGGTTCGCCCACCTGCCGAACGAGTTTGGCGATAGTCGGCGGGAAATCTTCGGGGCACACCCAAACGGGTACAAACTCAACCCCCAGTGTGTTTGCGACTTGCTCGGCATAGTGGCCTTCGTCATAAGACGCTTCAGTAAAGCGAAGGCTGTAGGCTTTCAGGTTTTTTTCCGGACGGATGGAACGGGTGACCGCCGTAATTAAAGAAGAATCAAGTCCGCCGCTTAAAAACAGGCCAAAGTCGACATCAACTTCGCTTTGCTTGCGCACTGATTCCCGAAAGATGTCGTCGAAGGCATCCAATGAGCCGGTTTGTTTGGTCGTGTTAACGGCATTCCAGCGCCAGTAATGTCTGCGTTGAATACCCAAGGCATCCAGGGTGAGAATCTCGCCAGGTAACACTTTTTGAATATTTTTAAACGGCGATTCAGGCGCGACAAAAAAACCGGCTTGCAGGTAACTGTGAACAGCGTTTGGGTTGATGGAAAAGTCATGTTTACCGGGCGATACCAAGGCAGCGATCAGTGAAGCAAAAGCCACGATACCATCGTTGATTGAGTAAAAAAGCGGGCGTTCGCCAGCCCGATCGCGGGCAAGTAACAGCTTTTTGGTGCGGGGATCCCAGATCGCGATGGCAAAGGCGCCCTTGAGCTGTTCCACAAAGGCATCGCCCAGTTCAAGGTACATTGCCGGAATAACGGCAACATCGGTGCTCTGCTCAACCGTGCGTCCACGCTTAAGTAACCATTCGCGTAGCTCAAGGTGATTATCAATCTCGCCGTTACAGGCCATCATGACACCGCTGTCCGGGTCAATAATTGGCTGCTTGCCATCGCTTAAGCCGCGAATGGCCAGTCGGGTCATTCCAAAAACGGCGGATTGATCGCCGTCAATTCCGGTATCATCAGGGCCGCGATGCATCAACGCGTCAATCATCTGGTTAACTTGTTGTGGTATGGATTCGTCTTTCACCATTCCGTCGGGTAATACTAAACCACAAATGCCGCACATATCAGTTCCCTGTTGGCGTCGGCAGTAAGATTGCCGAATATTTAGAATTTAAATCGACTACTTCAACGCCCTGTTCCTGCGCCATTGCTTTAAGCGTCGTTAAGTGGTTTTTATCGGCAAGCAGGTAGACCGGATGATGTCGGGTAGCCAGCCAATCATGCGCTTGCGCTATCGGTACGATACCTTCAGGCCAAGGCTTGCCGGAAGCCAGCGTGAATTTGACATAATTGCTGGTCAGTTCATCGCCCTCACGACTTAAAACAGTCACCAGACGCTTGAGATAAAATGGCAGTCCATTTGGCAGACACTCCAGGCAAACCAGTTCGGCATCAGGCGGTAACGTGGTCGATATTTTTTCTGCCAGGCTACGCGCAGCACGGGTTT
>CAIUYS010000704.1 GCA_903903365.1 uncultured Methylococcaceae bacterium | reverse complement strand
CGAAATTGGCAAAGAATCGAAAAGGTTCATCTTAACCCTGACAAAGCCAAAGAAGGTGATGCGAAAGATATAAATATTCAGACAAGAAAAATAGCGTAAGTTTTAACCGTCGAGGTGACAACTACATTGACAATTTCCGAGGCGTTACCGCCGCTACCCGAAAATAATAAATAGTCCCGACAGTCAAGCCGTCCAACTCATAATAAGAGTAAGTGCTGATTGCCGCTGTTATCCACTCACTTTCATTGATTGGCAGTGGGCCCGGGGTATATTGCCAAATATAGGCACCGGTTTTATCGATCGCCTTGGCAACAAATTTAACGCTACCGCTATGGCTACCATCAATAATGGCTAAGGTGGCTTTTTGTTGAGCCACCGGTTGCTTGGAGGGATGAAAGCCACTGCTTAAAATTTTTGTCTCATCCCCAGCCGCCACTCTATCGATATAATGAGCCAAGATAGTAAACACCCCATCGGTTCTGATCTCAACGTCATGCATCGCAGAAACAGCGGTATGACTGCCATCTTTTGCCGCCACAATAGCGGCTTCAAAATTATCAACGACTGCTTTAGCCTCTACCAAGGGCACATCAGGGGACGGATAATCCGGATTATCGGTTAACTTGGCAATGACATTGCGATAAAAAGCAACTTTTACCGCGACAGAGAATTGGATGAAATCCACTAGCACTTTGATTTTTTTCATACTAATCACCTTAAACAATAAAAAACAAATTATTGCGACCATTCTAGGTTCTGTTGACGTTTCACCTCAGCCATAAAAGCACCGAGGAAAATGATAGCATCCCCATGTAATTAATAGCTTTTTTGTCATATCGTGTGGCAATTCTGCGATAGTGCTTGAGTTTACCGAACATACACTCAATGGCATGCCGCTCCTTATAATGCCAATAATCGCACTCGATTTCTTCTTTTCGGTTCGATTTAGGTGGAATAACCGCTTTTATTTCACGACTGGCTAACCACTCCCGCAACTCGTTTGTATCGTAGGCTTTGTCTGCTAAAACGGCTGAAGCATTAACATTTTCCAATAAAGATATTGCTTGCTTGCATTCAGCCTCCTGCCCGCCTGTCAGGATGAATTTGATGGGCATGCCCAAGCCATCACAAAGTGCGTGAATCTTACAACCAAACCCACCTTTGGAACGCCCAAGCGCTTCATTCTCAGCAGAGCTATATGCCGCGCCAGCTGCGCAGGCATGTGCTCTAATAACTGAGCCATCCATAGAAACATCTTGTAAATCAGCGTCTTCAGAAAGATGGCAGAGAATTTCACCCCATATACCATTGATGCACCAACGTGAAAAACGCTTGAAGATGCTATTCCATTTACCATACGTTGACGGTAATGCCCGCCACTGTGCTCCCGTACGTAATATCCACAAAATGGCATTAACAAACTGCCTGCAAATATCGGGTAAACCGATATGAACTCCAGGCAATTTTTTTAAGCTTGCCAAAATACGAGTCCACTCTTCATCGCTTAATTTTATCCGCTTCATTTCATTCAAAACGGCTTATTGTACCGGATTGTTGAAACGTCAACAGAACCTAGTATAAACATCCCATTACAACTCTTTTCAAAGGTAGCAATATGAGTTCACCCTATACAATTCGCATATTTGTTCCTGATGGCGATCCAGAGGGCATTCGTATTATCGACCGTATGAACTGGACGGGTACCGGCATTGTTTTCCCACGGAACAAATGGGATGAAGTTAAACAACGCAACGAAATGGGCAAGATTGGAATTTACATCCT
>CAIUYS010000703.1 GCA_903903365.1 uncultured Methylococcaceae bacterium | reverse complement strand
CATGGAGAATCCGTATAGCTGGCCTGACGACATTAAAACAGACTGGTTGGCGGTGCTAAAAGAGTGTCCGATAAACCGCTATCCAGATCCTGAAGCACGTCAGTTGACTGAAACTATCAGGCAATTGAATCAACTGTCTGACCAGTTTGATGTGTTGCTTGGCAATGGCTCGGATGAAATTATTCAATTGCTGTTAATGGCGTTACCGGCAACTGCCAGTGTATTGGCACCCGCTCCCGGTTTTGTCATGTACAAGCAACTGAGTGATTGTTTGGGGTTAACTTATCTGGGTATTCCTTTGCAAGCTGAGTCGTTTGATCTGGACTTGCCTGCCATGCTTGCCGCTATAGAGCAACATCAACCTGCCGTTATTTTTCTGGCCTACCCCAATAATCCTACCGGCAATTTATTTAGCGAAACCGCTATGCTGGACATCATAAAAACAGCCAAGGGTTTGGTTGTGGTCGATGAAGCCTACTCGCCTTTTGCTAATGCCAGTTTTATTAACAAGCTGGAGCAATACGACAATTTATTGGTGATGCGTACCGTTTCCAAGTTAGGGTTGGCAGGTTTGCGATTGGGTTACCTCATAGGTAAGTCGGCAATCATTGAGCAACTTAATAAAATTCGCCTGCCTTACAATATTAACAGTCTGACTCAAATTAGCGCTGATTTTGCTCTGTCCAATAAAACACTTTTTGATCGGCAAACTGAAAAAATTTGTGCTGAAAGATCCGTTGTTTTTAAAGAACTGAATGAGCTTGACGGCATTACCGCTTATCCAAGCGCTGCGAATTTTATTCTGTTCAGGACACCTAAAAATAAAGCATCGGATATTTTTTTATCGATAAAGCAGCAAGGCGTTTTAATTAAAAACCTGAGCGGACAGGGTGGTTTGTTAAGCGATTGTTTACGGGTGACTGTTGGCAAGCCGGAGGAAAACAGGGCTTTTCTTAATGCCTTAAGAAAAAGTCTCTAAAGCATATACCCACAATAAATAGAGTGATTTAAAATATCTTTGTATTAAATACAAAGAGTTGTAATTAAGTGTTGATTTTTATCTTGCCGGGGATTGGGGCGGTTGACATAAAACACCCCGTTAAGTTTCAGTTGTTTCAACGGTCTTCCTTAAGACTTAAGGCATCGGTACTTGTATAAATACCCAAGGTCTGAATAATGAAAAATTACGGGCAAGCCGGTTAAATACCAACTAACATCTTTAATTATTCACACTAAGCGCTTCAAATTCACCTGCTTCTAATGGTATATTGACGCAAAATAAAAATGAGCTGTAAAGCCACGGATAAAATCAGGAGAGTTCCATAATGAATAATAAAGGCGTCGATAAGTCCAAGCGCCAGTTTTTAACCTCGGCTATGACCGTTGTTGGAGCTGTTGGCACAGGCTTTTTAGCTGTTCCTTTTCTTGCTCAAATGCAGCCTAGTGTTAAAGCTATGGCCGCCGGAGCACCTGTTGAAGTTGACATTAGCAAGATGGAAATCGGGCAGATGATAAGGGTTGCTTGGAGAGGCAAGCCGGTATGGGTTCTTAATAGAACACCTGAAGTTCTTGCTACATTAAAAACGCTGGATAGCGAATTGAGAGATCCGCTTTCTAATGAATCAGAACAACCCGCTTCCAGTAAAAATCCGGGAAGATCACTTAAGCCTGAGATTTTTGTTGCGGTGGGCTTATGTACTCATTTAGGTTGTTCACCAACTTTTCGCCCTGAAATAGCACCTAACGATCTCGGTGATAAATGGAAAGGTGGTTTTTTCTGTCCGTGTCATGGCTCCTGGTTTGATTTGGCAGGTCGCGTTTATCGTGGCGTACCGGCACCTACCAACCTGGAAATTCCACCTTATCGCTATGTAAGTGATACCCGAATAATCGTTGGCGAGTCCTCTGAGGAGAATGCTGCATGAAACCAACCCGTTTAACTGAGTGTGGCAACTGGGTTTTAGATCGCTTTCCCGTCACTAAATTCTGGAATGATCACATGGCGCATTACTATGCGCCCAAAAACTTCAATTTTTGGTACTTTTTTGGTTCTTTGGCGTTATTGCTTTTAGTCAACCAAATTCTGACCGGCATCTTATTGACCATGAACTACAAACCGGATGCCAAGCTGGCATTTGATTCTGTAGAGTACATCATGCGTGATGTGCCGTGGGGCTGGTTGGTGCGCTATATGCATTCAACCGGTGCGTCTGCATTTTTTATCGTTATTTACCTGCACATGTTCAGGGCCTTAATTTACGGCTCATTCAAGCATCCGCGCGAATTGATCTGGATTTTTGGCATGTTGTTGTTTGTGGCTTTAATGGCGGAAGCGTTTATGGGGTATTTATTACCTTGGGGACAAATGTCATTTTGGGGCGCACAGGTTATTATCTCGTTGTTTAGTGCAATTCCTGTTATAGGCGATGACTTATCCTTGTGGATTAGAGGTGATTATGTAATTGCCGATGCAACGCTAAACCGCTTTTTTGCTTTTCATGTTATTGCAGTGCCTTTGGTTTTGGTAATGCTGGTTTTTATGCATTTAGTGGCGCT
>CAIUYS010000702.1 GCA_903903365.1 uncultured Methylococcaceae bacterium | reverse complement strand
TTTGTCCGTTATAATCAGGGCGCTATTACCCGAATTTGTACAATGCTTGAGCAATCCCTTTAAATTTATACTAAAGTTTTTCTGATATTAGTCCGATTTTTTATAACACCAAAACGTAACACCCTTATTATTGAGATACCAACCTTAAAGAAAACAGGAGTATTCCAATTGTATTAAGACAGTGCTAGAATCCCAACTCATTCGACAATATCACGTCATGTTTGCCTTATCTTGATCATTATTATTAATAACAATAAGGGGATTTTTCAATGCAAAAAACACTAAAAGCCGTCGCAATCCTTGCAGCCCTGCTATTATCAGGCTGCGCCTCACAACCAACAAGTACTTTTGATGCCTTTCAAGCACAGGACTTGAATGGTTTACTGACCTCTGGCCAGTATGTACAAAAAGCAGACAACTTCTTTGTTATTAATGATTCTTCATCATCAATGACCGATGACTACACGGGCGTGGGTTATCCTGCCCAACCTGATCCTACAAAATTCTCGATTGAAAAAGAAATTCTCAACCGAATTAACCATACCATTCCCGACTTAAAATTGACGTCAAGTATCCGTAGTTTTGGCTTTGGCGACTGTTTATCATGGGGCTTTACCCAACTCAATCAAGCGCCGATCAGCTACTCAAAATCAACTTTCGGTAGTGGTGTTGATGCGCTAACCTGTGCCAGTGGAGGCTCACCCATCGCCAGCGGGATTGATGGAACCAGCAACGACTTGGCAACAACGTCGGGTAATATTGCTGTTTTAATACTCAGTGATGGCCATGATCTGGACTCGGACGGCGTTAAGGAGCTTCAAGCCATGAAACAAAAATATGGCGACAGACTCTGTGTTTATTCTGTTTGGGTGGGCAATGAAGAAGAAACCAACGGGATAGCCGTGTTAAATCAACTCGCCAATATTTCTGGTTGTGGATTTGGTACCACGGCTGATAATATTTCCGGCCCGGGTCACATGGCAGATTTTGTTAAAAGCATTTTCTTAAAAGCCGGTACCCCGGTAGCAGATTGCTCAACGCTTGATTCAGATTCCGACGGCGTTAACGATTGTATTGATAAATGCCCCAACACGATACCGGGTGCCAAAGTTAGTGTACTGGGTTGCTGGATTGTAGATATAAAATTTGACAACGATAAAGCCACGATTAAACCGGAATACTTTCAAAATCTTGACGATGCCGCTAACCGCATCAAAGAGTATCCCGATTTGTTAATTGAAGTACAGGGCCACACCAGTAAAACCGGCTCATTCCAGCACAACATGGACTTATCTGAGCGCCGCGCAGAAGCCGTCAAAAACTACCTGATTAATGGCTCACATTCGGCCAATATCACGTCCCGTGGTTATGGCTGGACTCGACCCATTGATAGTAACGATACAGAAAGCGGACGCGCCAACAACCGCCGTGTACAGTTAGAAGTGAATGGTCAAGGCCAGCAACCTCTAAATCCGCAATAACGCTCTCAAACGTTGCCGGATTGGGGTGCTTGGAGTCAGGCGTTTTCAACTATAAAAAAAGGGCGGGTTAGTAATACCCGCCTTTTTTGTGATCACACAGTCGTTAAAAAAATAGAACACGGATGACACGGATTTGACTGATAAGTACGGATAAGAAAATATCTTTACGTTTAGGCTACCTAAGTTGGGACAGTTTAAGGTTAAATTGTTCGCTGAGCGGAGTCGAAGCGGACA
>CAIUYS010000701.1 GCA_903903365.1 uncultured Methylococcaceae bacterium | reverse complement strand
TCTTGATTAGCGTAAACCGACTTATTCTCTGACTGGTTTCTTATCCAGTTTTCTTTGCAGGGTACGCCGATGCATGTTGAGTGCTCTGGCTGCGGCTGAAATATTACCGTCATGCTGCATCAGCACTTTTTGAAGGTGCTCCCATTCCAGGCGCTTTATGGATAACGGATTCTCACTAATCAAGACCGATGAGTCGCCTTCATTTTTATGAAGCGCACTGACAATTTCATCGGCATTTGCCGGTTTGGTTAAATAATGGATGGCACCGAGTTTTATGGCCTCAACCGCTGTGGCAATGCTGGCAAACCCGGTTAGCATGACAATTTGCGTATTGTCATCCAAAGAAATCAGCTTTTTTACCAGTTCCAGGCCGGATTCATAGCCAATACGCAAATCGATTACGGCATATTCAGGAAGACTTTGTTCGGCCAGAAACATGCCATCTTTTACATTGGTAGCTACCAACACGTCATAATTTCTTTTTTCCAATGCGGACTTTAATACACTGCAAAAAGTTTCATCGTCATCCACGAGCAACAGTCGAGGGTTATCCGTTTCCAGGATCGTCATTATCAGTCTCGGTATTTAAAAGGGGAAGTGTGATTTCTACACAGGCACCGCCTGAATCACTATTGGTTAGGTTAATTTTTCCACCTAAGCGATTGATCGTGGAATAGGTTAAAAACAAGCCGACACCGAGCCCCCGTTTTTTACTAACGACGGGTTGTTTACCGGCAAATTCAACAATCTCTGAAGAGAATCCGGGGCCAAAATCCCGAATCTTGATGGTTATATTATCTAAATCCCAAGTTGCGTGAAATTCTATACCCAATTCAGTCGGGGACGCTTCGGCGGCATTATTTAAAATATTAATCAATGAATGGGTCAAGGTGCGTTCGGCAATGATTTTAGCATTGATAGCAATCTGGGGGTCGATAAAAAAACTAAGCTTTGCACCCGGCTTGTGGGTTCGCCATTGCTTGATGACATCATCAATATAATCTGTTAATAGTATCACACCACCTGATTCGGCACGCATTTCACCTGCTGATGCCGACATGACTGACAGGGCTTCTTTGCAACGGTTAATCTGTTGTTGCATGATCAACATTTTTTCGTTCAAATCCGGGTAACGGTGGGCAGGATACTCCTGTTCGAGCTCGTGAGCCACTATAGCAATAGTGCCCAAAGGCGTTCCCATATCGTGCGCGGCACTGGCCGCCAACGTACCCAAGGCGACAACACGCTCATCCCTTAACGCGTTTTCTCTGGCTTCAGCCAGGCTTCGCTCCTGAACCCTGAGCGTTCTGGCCAACTCAACTACAAAAAATGCAACCAATCCGGCACTGAATACAAAACCAAACCACATCCCGAACATGTGCAAACTAAAATAGCTTTTATCATGCATGACGTGTGCATTTTGCAGCATCCGATAACTTTCTACATTAGACTGTATCATGGTCGGATCAGGCATGTGGGGCTCTATAGACGGCAAGGGAATATTAAACGCAATCAACATGGTATACAGAGAGGTGGTTAATATCACCATATACCAGGCATAAGCCTGGGGCAACATAATGGCCGTAATAATGAGTGGCAATAAAAACACCCACGTGATTGGATTGGAAGCCCCGCCCGTCAGGTACAACAGCGCTGCGATGGTAAAGACATCAACTGATATTTGCGTAAAAATTTCCAGCTCGGTGACCGGCTCATCTGTCTCCAAACGCATTGACGTATAAAGATTAATCGCGCCTGATGATAACACCACCAACCAAAGTTGCTGCTCCGGCAAGTTTATTTTAAGACCATAGACGGATAAAATAATTAATACGACCTCACTCAGCATCATCATATTTCTGAGAATAAAAAGCCATTTAAGGTTTTGTCGAACCGGAATCTGTGATTTTGGCGATATATGTGTCAGCATTTTATTGGCTAGTTGAGAATGATTGGGAATTAACAGGCGCGAAAGGCCTGAAGATTATAGGCGTAAAATTAAAAAGGCAAGATGTTTTGACTTGCGCTTAAACCATATAAAAGGAAGCTGCGACAATATGTCACATTTTTATTTACAGACTCTATTGGTATATTAACTTAACTTTTAATGCTCTTAACGAGTTTTTAGCTGAAAGTTGTGTTATATCACTCCTAATTGCCTCCAGGCGGTTTTTTTAAACCGCCATTTTTTTGCCTGTTTTTACCTCGCGCTAATCAAAAGCGATGCCTAATCCGCATAACCCGCAGTACCCCATGGGTTCT
>CAIUYS010000700.1 GCA_903903365.1 uncultured Methylococcaceae bacterium | reverse complement strand
GATGCGGCGGTGGAGGAATCATTGGACAGTATCGGTGAAGCCTTGGCCAAAAACGGCAAGGTAATCGTTACCGGTTGTCTGGGTGCCAGGGAAGAGGAAATCAGGGCACGTCATCCCCAAGTTTTAAAAGTGACCGGTGCGCACGCCTTAAATGAAGTGGTAGCTTCGGTTCACGAATATTTACCCCCTCGACATGATCCCTTTACCAGTCTTTTGCCGCCACAAGGGATAAAACTAACGCCGGATCATTATGCCTATTTAAAAATATCGGAAGGTTGTAATCATCGCTGCACATTTTGCATTATTCCGTCAATGCGCGGCGATTTGGTCAGCAGGCCTGTTGATGATGTTTTATGGGAAGCCGAACGTCTGGCGAAGGCAGGGGTAAAAGAGTTATTGGTCGTTTCCCAAGATACCAGTGCTTACGGGCTGGATTTAAAGTATCAAAGCCGTGACTGGAAAGGCCGCACTGTTAAAACCCGCTTTTATGATTTAGCCGAGGCACTGGGTGATTTAGGTATTTGGGTGCGTATGCATTATGTTTATCCGTATCCTCATGTCGATGAAGTGATTCCATTAATGGCAGAAGGCAAGATATTACCTTATCTGGATATTCCTTTTCAACATGCCAACAGCCGTATTCTTAAATTAATGAAGCGTCCTGCTGCAACTCAAAATAATCTGGAACGCATTAAGGCGTGGCGAAAAATCTGTCCTGATATTACTTTGCGCAGTACTTTTATTGTCGGCTTTCCCGGAGAGACTGAACAAGAGTTTGAAGAATTACTGCAATTTATGACGGAAGCGCAGCTCGATAGAGTGGGTTGTTTTGCGTATTCTCCGGTAAAAGGAGCGGTTGCCAATGACTTACCCGATTTAGTTCCTGAAGAAGTCAAACAAGAACGTTTGGCGCGTTTTATGGCGCATCAGGCCGAAATTGGCGCTGAGCGTTTACAGCAACGCATAGGCCGGATTGAAACGGTTCTGGTTGATGAAGTGGTAGAAGAGGGCGCTGTTGCCAGAAGCAAGGCCGATGCGCCTGAAATTGACGGGCAGGTTTTTATTGATGGGGCGACCCACCTTAAAGTTGGTGATTTTGTTGAGGTTGAGCTTGAAGAAGCTGATGACTATGACTTGTGGGGGCGTTTGGTATAGCGCTTTTGGGTATTAAGAGTAGAGTGATATAAAGAAAAGCCCGGCGATAACGCCGGGCTTTTTGGTATTGCAGTTTAGCTTAACTTACAAAGAGATAGAGCTAGAAACTTTTTGTTTTGATCCATCTGGATCGTCCATGCAGCCAGACAAACCAACGATAACTAATGCCAAAGCTAAAAGTGCTAAGATTTTTTTCATAAATATATCCTCCAATAGGTTTTAAATTATTTTTATTGCGTGCCACTTAATCAAACAGCACGGGACAATTTATAACATGCCTAGAATGATGATGCAATACTAAAAGTTGTTTGGATTCCTGTAAAATTTATAAGGAATTGATATTTTCAGGTAAATCGAAAGAAATTAAATTGTCATTCCACTTTACCGTACCGATGGTAGTCCATGGTGCAGAGAAGTTTTGATGCAATTGATCATGAACCCAGTAACTAGGTGCATTAATCCGTTTAAGTTTTATATGAAACACCGTCTTATTAATATCCAGGCCCATTTTATGACCCCAAAAAGCCGTCACTTTCATAATAAATTTTTGTAATCGCGTGTTATTAATAGTGGGTGTAACAGCAATATTGGCCCACATCGAATGAACTCGACCCCAGTTGGGGGCAACCAAGCGCCCTTGTTCATTAACAAACGGTAACCAGCCTTCCTTGCCATTTTGATCAGTGTAGGTAATCGCTAAAATACGGTCATAGCCGGCAAAATGATCGTGTAGGTAAAGCGCGTGTGGGGTAATGCCAAAAAAGGTCAGAGACACCATGATTAGTGCGTTACTGGCTTCGTTAATAGACGCGCTAACAGGGTTGTTGTTGGTGGGTATATGTAGTCGGTAAACAAGCCCGTAATGAAGTGTACTGTTCAATTGTAAAATCAGTAAAGCAATAAGTATTTTTGTAAGCTTCCTGGAAAAAGCTTTGGGTTTTTGGGTTGCAAAGCTTTCAAAAACTTGATGATATAGATTATTGTTGACCAGTTTGGGCGATATAAGGCATTCAGACGTGCAAGGAATGCGGATACGGGAGTCTGCAATAGCACGGTATTTTGTTACTGCCAAGGTATAAATTCCAGGAAAACTTAAGGCAAGTCCTACGGGATATAAATAACGCATTTTTTTCAGGATTTGAATATAGGTGTCAACGCCTGAATAAACGCGTTTTGAGCTGTCCAGCGCATATAAATCAAGTAACAGGGTTTCGGGGCTTAGTGCAGCTATTGTCGGGTAGTGTGCCGAATGATCCTGGGCATTTTTAAAATCTATGCAATTAAACAAATCAAAATGATTAAGAATAAGAGCCGTACGATTACAGAGCGGGCATTGTTTGTCAAAGAAGACCGTTAGCGTGGGTTGTTTGGCTGACAGAAAATTGCCCATGGCACGCCACCAGCTAAAGGGAACCAGTAGTATATAAAATATCAGCATTCCCAAACCAAAAGGATAGATATTTAACGACAGGGTGATACCCAGATGTAACCCCAAACCGACGACTAAATAAACGCTGCGCAAGTGGCGATTTGAAAAAAAGAATAAAAAGGTAAATTGAAAAACCAGTACGGTGTAGCCAATGGTTTTTTGAAGCAGTTCGTTATTCAGCAACACTGACATGTCAATGGCTGAAACGTAATAAGGTTGTGTTGATGGCAACCAGGAACCCAGGCCATTACGCCAGTGTTCAGCAAACAGTTTGTGGACAGCCGAGTCGAAATAGAGAAAACCGAGGCAAATAAAAACGGGTAAGTAGTAAGCAAGACTGGAAACGGTTGCTTTTGGATAGGACTGGTAAGGCGTAAAAGGCGCGCTGAGTTTGTATCTAAGCGTGTCTAAGGAAAACGCACGGTCTCCGGGCATAAATAGCAGGAAAAACCCCGCTCCCGTCATGAATGAATCAAACCCCCCATCAAAATCACGTTGCATGGTGGTGAAATTAACGAAGACAATCCAGAAAATGTAATTACAGATGACGGCAAATTGATAGCGATAGCCAACAATAATAAAACCGGCAATAATTCCCCAAAGGCACAAAAAAAACGGAATCATGGGGAATTCAACGTCTAGGTAAGGAGTAGGGTCGAATATTAAATGGTTGAAATACAGCAGGAAGATGATTTCCTGTAAAGTGACCAAGCCATAAAAAAGCCGGAATAAGCCAATGCCGGTTGCAGGTGCCGGTTTAGCTTGAAGAGCCAGGATTTTGGTTATTATAAATTTATACATTTTAATACTACATTATTAAAAATGTGTAAATTATAATACAGACGTGAGGGGATGTGGTGAAATCTTTAGAAATAAATAAGGCCGCTAACCATTCAAAAGAAATGGTTAGCGGCCTTGGTATAACCGAAACTGGTTAGCTACGCTTATTTTTCGTCGTCTGGATGCTCAGCAAACACCCATTTCAAAAGGGCGTATACAGCAGCTACAACCACAACAGCGCCAACCATGCCAGCTGGTGTTTTTAATGTTTCAGTTAGATCTAAAATAAATCCCATGTATGTGTCCCCTACCTAATAATTTTTTGTTTGAGAAATTGCTAACTTGATAGCAAGCAGAAGTTGCATCATACTTTACATAAAGTTAAAGTCAAGGCTTATTGTTTAGAACCCTTTAAAAGGGTGTGGAAAATGAATATTCCCGACTATTGTTGTTAAAGCTGGATAACTGATGTGGTATAGTTTCTATTCTGTTTTTGAAGTTAATAAATTAGGGGCAATAATAATTATGAATAGATACGTTAAAATATTACCTTTTGCAGCGCTTTTTTTTGCTTTTTCGGCCAATGCTGCCGAGGTTGAGCTAAAAGATAGCTCTGAAATTCTGGGGAAATGGAAGCTCTATGCCGAAGCGATTAAGATAGATGGGGAGCAGAAACCGGTTACCATTGAGTGGGATTTTAAAGATAATGGCATTTTAAAACAAACAGCGACCGATTCAG
>CAIUYS010000699.1 GCA_903903365.1 uncultured Methylococcaceae bacterium | reverse complement strand
TTGGCGATATATTCACCAATGATGCCCAAGCTGATCATAATAAAACTACCAATCAGTAACAGGCTAATGATAATGGTCGCAAAGCCGGAGACGGACTGACCTTTAATCAAAGACAAAATGGTATCGCCGGCGACAAAAAAGCCTAATATCATGGTTGCAAAGCCTAAAAAAGTCACAATCCTTAACGGTAATGACGTGAATGAGGTCAGTGCGGTAATCGCCAATTCCAACAGTGACCAGAACGACCATTTGCTTTCATCTCCCTGGCGAGTGGCGACATCGAAATAAATATATTCTTCAGCAAAACCCAACCAACTGGTCAGACCGCGAAAAAATCGCTCCCTTTCAGGCAACCTGTGAACAAGGATGTCTACGATTTCCCTATCCAATAACTTAAAGTCGGACGAATTGTTGATATTGATGCCGCCAAGACTTGAGATTAACTGATTGATGCAATAAGCGGCGGCTTTTTTTCCGGCTGAATCGTCTTTACGGCTGCGTTTAACCGCATGAACAATTTGTGCGCCCGAACGCCATTTGTCGATCATCTCGGGAATAAAGCCCGGCGGATGCTGTAGGTCAGCATCCAGAATGATGACCGCTTCGCCTTTGGCATGTTCAAGTCCTGCCAGCATCGCAGCTTCTTTGCCAAAGTTGCGGCTTAGTGCAATTCCTTTAATCCGGGAGTCGGCCTTGGCAAGTTGAACTACTTGCTGATAAGTTTGATCGCTACTGCCGTCATCCACGATGACAATTTCCCAGTTTTTTTCACATGCTTCCAGAATTTCAGCAATTTTATTAATTGCTTCTTTTAAGCCTTTGCTTTCATTATAAGCAGGAATGACTGCGCTGATGACGGGTTTTTGTTGGTTTGTTAAGTTCATGTTTTTTATTAATTTATATTATGTGCCCAAGGCGGTCAGTGTTTTGCCTGAACCAGCCATTTGTTCCTTAAAATTTCTGCTGAAATCTTTTGAACGGGAAACAAATGTTCAATTAACGCGGGTTTGTCTTGCCATTCAAAGGGTTTAAGCATGGGTTTATATTTCCTTGGGTTCAACAAAACCAATTTTCAATTGATAAATCAGTAAAGTTTTTAAAATCATCCACGTTGCGCGTGACTAAAATCAAGTTGTTTGTTTTCGCAATCGCTGCGATTTGGGCATCGACAAAAGGCGGTGTTTTTCCGAGTTGCTGCAAACACGCGGCTGTTTCACCCTGCCATTTTGCCGCTGTTTCGGTATAGGGCAAAATGGGAAATTTAACCAAAACGGATTCAAGGTAATCATTTGTTTTCAATCGTTTTTTAGAATCTGGTAATAACGCAACACCACGCACCAATTCATAAACCACAAATGCAGCAATGGCGATTTGTGCATGATAACGTTCTATATTTTCAATGACTTGCTTATTGGGTAGTGCTTTTAACGGTTCTGAGATGGTATTGGTATCGAGTAAATAAACCAAACTCATAATCTAAAGTCTCTATCGGCATCTGTTTTCCTATTTTCTTCAAAAATGCTTGTATCAATATCTATATCTTCAGCTTGATATTTATTCAGAAACGCTTTTAAAGCGACACCGGCATCATTTTTTATTTGCGTTAATTCGTAAATAACCGCAATTTTTGCCCGCCCGGCGGGAATATTTTCGGGCAACTGAATATGTAATTGATGATCGACAGGAATCTCGGTTTCTATTTCATAATAGGCTTGCATAGTTATGTCTCATTGGATTTTATGGGCTATTTTAATCGGTGAATAGCGGGATATAATAGTTCAAAAGTATAATTTGAGTCTGTATGAAAGTTTTAATGTTGATAATGGCTTAAGCGGATGCCAAATTTTTCATACAGTTTGTAAACTTGTTGGCTTTGTAATAACACCAGTTCACCTTCCCAATCATGGTAAGACAAAAGCTTGGGATCTGAAATTTCATTGGGGTCAAAGCGCCCTGGATGACACATCAGTTCATAGGTATTCCCCGGAATAAGCGTTGAAAAAATAGTTTCCAAATAAGGGTAATCGAGTTTTCCACTTCGACTCAGGCCTAAAAATACGGGTGTTTTACTTTTAAGTTTTGTTTTATTAAAGGTCTGCATGGCTTGCAGTAGCGTATTGCGAACCAGCGCCGAAATGCCAAAAGGCGCAAGCCATTCTGCTTGAGTGAGTCGTATATGAGGAATATCATATTTGTTGGCTAATTCTAACATCAACGGAAACAAAACCGGCAACATGTGAATATGCTCATGGGAATTTAAAAACTGCAATTTTTTTCCCTGACAGGCTTCGATTTGCGCAGACCATTCCAGACGAACATCGTTGATACTGATTTTACCGGTCAAGACCATCCCGCTCATGGCATAAGCACTTGGAAAGCTGCCCTGCCAACGCGCCAGTTTTTCAGTCATGATAGCGGTTAATGGCTGCCTGAACGTCAGATTAAGATGCACGCCCACCTCCAGATCTTTAACAGTATCAAGCCATTCAAGTTGGGTTTTTAAATCAGGGCTGTTGGCAAGAATACCGGTCGCGGTCAGGGCGCCGGAAGTCGCCGCCTCCAATATGCCTTGGCTGATACAAGGGTAATAGCCATAGTCATCCGCATTGATGATTAGATGGATCGGTTCGCGATGCTTCATTGCTTGTCACCGCTATGGGCATGAAATAAGGTAAATAATTGATAGCTTTTAACCGGTTCAAGGCGTATTTTGATGGCTTCAGGCAAGCTGCTCACAGCGTCTTCTTTGATGACATAAAAGTCGTGGTTTGAAGCGGTCAAACTATTTTGCAGTTCGGATATTCCGGTTAATTGTACCGCCTTGCCTTGCATATAAAATTGCGCCGAATAAGGTCTGTCATTTAAATAAATCAAACGCTCGTCAGATTGTGATGCCTGCTGATAAGCTGTCACTAACGGTTTTTGTGATCTAAAAAATTCCGTGTTGGGGCAGTGATAAGCAATGACTAATCCTAAAAACGACAGTGGTACGCACAACGCCAAAGCCGTTCGGTATCTGGGTTTATTGTTCAGCCAATCGGCAAGCAACAAGGCAAAACCGGTCAAGCCGGGTAACGTATAAGTCCAGATAATGTTGGCCGAGAGGGTGAAGAAAAGTAGTGGCGACACCATCCAAAGCAAGCAATATAAACGCCAGCCATCGTTTGATTTAAGTAAACTTAAGGGTTCTTTTTTGACCAATGCAGTGATGAGTATTTTTAGAAAAATTAAAGACCAGGGAAACGCACCACCCAGCCAATAAAGCCAGATTTTTCCGTGGGGTTGAGCATGTCCATTGCCATAAAGATCGCCCGTCCAACCACTCTCCGTAAAACGTTTCCAGTGTTCGCCGATGAAAAAATACTCCAGAAATCCAGGGGTTTTTTGTTCTGCAAGCAAATACCAGGGAACACAGATACCCAGCATCAACAGTGTCCCTTTAAGCCAAGGTATCCGCTGCCAGACGCGTAGCCATTCACCTGAAATGGCCGTCCAAAGTCCTATGCTGATGCCGGATAAGACAAGGGCAATAGGCCCTTTTGCCATCAAGCCGATACTTAAACCAATAAAGAAAAGATAGGCCCAGAAAGATTGTCTGTCATCACGTATCGCCAACCAGAACGAGGCGAGAGCCAGCGTAATGCCTAAGTTCATACAGACATCCATGGCCACCGTGCCGGACATCACAAAAAACAGCACGGTGCTCACCAGGATGATGACAGCACTCCAAGCATTATCGCGACCTCGCTGCACGATGGCCAGATGAAAAATAATCCAGATGATACCTATACTTAATAAAAAGGACGGTAATCTGGCAAAAAATTCGTTGACGCCACCCAGCCATAAACTGGAGGCGGTCAGCCAGACTGTCATCGGTGGTTTTCCCCAGAAAGGGATACCGTAATCAATTAACGGCGTTATCCAATTTCCGGTTTCGAGCATCTTGCGACCCATTTCCGCATATCTTGACTCGGAAGGGTCATAGAGCGGATAAAGTCCCAGGGTAATGATTCGTAGAGCGAATAGTGTCGTAAGCAAGCCAAATCCGGTCACTATATTTCGGTGCATTGAGAGTGTGTCTTTTGGCGGCTTTTTTGGATTATCTAGTTTAAAAGTCCAAAAACTGTTGGCCAAAAAATTCCAAATCAATGCTACTCCCGTGGTCAAAACCTGCGCATAAAGATAATAGAGATGAGGTGTTAATAGGGTCATCAACACAATGTTTAAACAAAAACCCAGTGAGGCAATTAACGCGAATTTTGGTAAGGTTTGGGTATGTGACTGTTCGCTTTTGAAGGTAAGCGAATAGTTTAAAGCATAACTGATGATCAAGCCCGCCAACGCGCCATAACCTGACCCCCAAACCGGATTGAAAGCAAAGCCTTCAACCAGTGCATAGAGTATTGAATAATGCACCAGGGTACTGATGGCTCCCACCAGCGTAAAAGCCATAAATTTAACGACCATGCGATCCTTTGTTGTTTGTTAATGTAATTTACTGTGAATAATGAAGCGTGACGGTTTGTAACGTCGAGCTTACGTTTGGAAAGCTATTGAAGTCTTTAAACGTTTCGATCGGGGTTGCAAGCCCCGACCGTCATAGTAAGCACGAAGGACAAAAGTTTTTTCTTCGTGTCCTTCGTGTCTTCGTGGTGAATAAAAACTATAAATGCTTGTTATTCCTTAACCAGTGTTTCTATACGGTATTGACCGGCACCTTCAATACCCAGAACCTTAGCCAGCCAGGGTAGCGCTTGTTGCATATCGGAAACCAAAGTCCACGGTGGATTAACTACAATCATGCCGCTGGCGGTCATGCCGTGTTCCTGGGTATCTGTTTTTATGCCCAATTCGAATAATTGCACATTTTTTAGTCCGCTGGTTTTGATCGATTTTTCCAGTTGTTGGTTACGGCTACGATCTACTACCGGATACCAGAGCGCGTAAGTGCCTGTAGCAAAGCGTTTGTGCATTTGTATCAAGGTCTCGGTCACTTGTTCATAATCGCTTTTTATTTCATAAGACGGATCAATCAATACCAGTCCCCGATGTTCGGCTGACGGCAATAAACCAACAACGTTTTTTAAACCATCCGCATGAAATACTTTGATACGTCGGTCATGGCTAACTGCCTCGTTTAATAACTGTATTTCTGTTGAATGCAGTTCATACAAAAACAAGCGATCTTTTTTACGCAAATAGTGTTTGGTAATTAAAGGCGAACCGGGATAACGGTTTAATGACGTCGTTGTGTTAAATTGCTTGATCAAGTTAACATAATCGGCAATGCCTTCAGGCAGGTCAGTGCGTTGCCATAACGCGGCAATGCCATTTTCAAATTCTTTGTTTTTTAATGCGTAGTCATCATTTAGGGCATAAGCACCGGGGCCTGCGTGGGTATCAATACAACAAAAAGGTTTGTCTTTTTTGTTCAGGTGTTCAAGAATTTTTATCAAAACAAGGTGTTTTAAAACATCAGCAAAATTGCCTGCGTGAAATGAATGTCGGTAACTGAGCATTAAAAAAAGCCTTGGGGGTCGTGTAAAAAAAAGGGTATTACCAATGCCGTTAAGGTAAGCATACGCCTGGAGTAAAACAGCTTTAGCTGTTTTTTACAGGCAATAGCTGAAGCTATTGCACTCCAGTTTTTTAAACAAATTGCGCTTAACTTTACGGCATTGGGGGGATTATTATTTAGAATACTTTGTCGTATATCGTCATGCCGATTTCAAAAGCGATTAGCCAGATAATAATCCATTCCAATATGGTTGAATGCCGGTGTTTTTGTTCATCCGCCAACATTTCAAACAATTCATGGATAGTTTCCAGCTTCTTGGACAACACCTGGGTGCGCGGCGCTATTTCCAGATACTTTGCGGTAATGCTGTAAAAGGCTTCATATTCCGGGTATTCCCAAAAGAAATCAGGCGTGTCCAGTAAGTCATAATTTAAGATAATATCGCTTTTGGTTAAAAACAATTGACCGCGAATTTTGGCTATTTTATGACGGCTTAACTTAATGCGGCCATTTTCAGCTAATGATTTTGGAATGTAATTGGTATTGTTGATGGTGGTGATGGCATTAGTCTCAAAAGAAGCCAGTTTAATCGACTGAGCCATGCCTTGAGATAAGGCAAATATTAAAATGGGATCTGACGACTCGATTTCAATATGATCTTCAATAATGCGTGTGCTTGGACAATCAAGAGCAAAAGTGAAGTTGTCTTCTTCTATGACGGTTAGCGGATTTTCGGCGTAATCCAATAATAAATGATGCAACTTACCTTGATCTTCCAAGCTGACATTCCAATGAACAACAGCGCCATAAGCAAAGACAACTGACCAAGAGTGAGCGTCCTCAATCAGTAAGGCGCCTTTAATAATCCTGATCAGCGTTGAATCAGACAGGGCAGCGGCTAATTGATTAATATCAAAACGTAAAGCCAGGCAATAGGCGGCACATTTCTTGACGGGATTTTTTTCAGACATAAATAAATTTCAACCAATTTTAATAATTAAAGAGCCTCGAAGCGCTATCGACAGCATCAAGTTTTACTTTGACAATCTAATTTAAGAGACCGTAAGGTAACTTGCAATAAACAAACCACCACAGATTCTCGGATTAAACCAATCTATAATCTGAGAATCCAAGCCCCCTCTTTGTTAAAGAGGGGGACTGAATAATTACCAATTTTTGCAGCTCTTGTTCTGGGCCAATTGGAACGCCTGACTTAATTTAAGAAAAACAGGCTACTTGTCAGCTATTTTTAACAACCAACCATCTTCAGCTTCACAATGATTGGATTTAGCACTCACCTTGATGTTAATTCGCGCTGCCGTATTAACAAGAGAGGCAGGCAATTTCCCTTTTATCAGATAAAAAGGATCTTTAAATTCAGCGGTGAAATCAATCGGAATATTTTTCACCGTGACAGAAACCTGCTCTGGTTTATCAATATTGAAAACCAAAAAAGAAAACTCGGCTTCAGGTACGACAGCAGTCAAATGTGGCGGTAAAAACTTGCTTAAGCGTGCTTTCTCACAAGTGCCGGGGGTACTGCCTCCGCCACCTCCACTACCGCCGTGGCCGCTATGATGCTCCGAGGCATTAATGGCGCCACTATTTAAACAAGCAATCATAAAAAACAGACCGAGTAATTTCTTTTGTTTCATGGGTTTTCCCTCTTGTTGTTATACCGAACGTTTATTATTTTTATTGTAGAATAATGTTAAGGTAACTCGCAATAAATACCCCCAATTGTTGCTTGACTCTGGACGCCGTGCTCATACACCCTTTGTAGAGGTAACGCATTAATAGTCTATCGAAAAATTTGTGGAGGTCAGGCTTTGCCTGACTGTCAGGTAAAGTCTGACCTCCAGATTAACATGCAACTATAAAGTGAGGGCTTATTTATTGGGAGTTGCCTAATTATATTCACAAATGATAATTCTATTGCTATGGACAATCGAATTAATTACAGGCAATTGACCTAAAAACCAATAGACTCGTCGTAAATGCTTTTATCAACCCGCAATGCATAGCCTCATGTCGTTAATAAACAGCCATATAATAGAGCAGCTAACAAGAAAAACCCTATTAATGTAAAATACATCCGTAACAAAGACTCACAAACGATAATTGTTTATAGCACACCGACTATGAAGAAAAAACAGGACAATACCTAGGTCGGGTGGTGAGTGTTAAAAGACTTTATTAATTACTTGGCAACCGTGCCATTACTTTAACTCTGAAAAAAGCATAAAGCCTTATAAAAAGGCCTTATTGGATTATTAAACATGTTGAGAATCACTGAACTTAAACTCCCGCTGGATCATCCGGAAGACGCGCTTAAAACAGCCATACTTAAGCGGTTGGGCATTGCTGTAGAGGAACTTGTTTCCTTTACAGTATTCCGGCAAGGCCATGATGCCCGTAAGCGCAGTGCGATCAGTCTTGTTTATACCCTTGATGTTGAAACAAAAAATCAGGCGGCCATTTTAACACGGATGCAAGATGACCCTCATGTTTCTATAACCCCGGATACAAGCTACCATTTTGTAACCGAGGCTCCCAAAAATTTAACCAGTAGACCGCTGGTTATCGGCACCGGGCCTTGCGGATTATTTGCCGGTTTGATTCTGGCGCAGATGGGTTTTAAACCGATTATTTTGGAACGCGGTAAAGAAGTACGCGAACGCACCAAAGATACCTTTGGGCTTTGGCGCAAAGGCATTTTTAATCCGGAATCCAATGTCCAGTTTGGTGAGGGCGGTGCCGGCACCTTTTCTG
>CAIUYS010000698.1 GCA_903903365.1 uncultured Methylococcaceae bacterium | reverse complement strand
TTTCACCACTTATCACTTGACACCTACAAGCCTTATACTATAACGCTTTGTTGTTTTTTGTCGTTCCTTGTCGTATCATAAAACCTCATTTTAGAATGTACCCGTAGGCGTACCCGTGTCAGAATGGGTGCACACAAACAAGAGGTGAATATGGCTACTAAAGACACATTAAAACTGAATGACCGAGACATTAGACACTGGATAAAAACCGATGTCAGGTTTGATGCCAAAGCAGACGGCAAGGGATTATATATCCGTTATCGGTTAAATGATAGCAAGCCGGTATTCTACTTTAGATTCAAGATTGCAGGCATTGAAAATAAAATAATGCTGGGTAAGTTTCCGGAAAAATCCTTGTCATCTGCTCGTAGCGATTGTGCTGGATACCGTGCGGATGTTCACAGAGGACTAAACCCCGCACTGATTAAAAGAGATCAGAAACTTGAGACAGTAGCCAAGGCACTTGCTGAAAAATCAGCGTCAACAGTGAGTGAATTGGTGGACGACTTCTTTAAAGGTGAAATAAGCAAGCGTAAGTCAGTCTTAAAGATGCGACAGGTTGTAGATAATCATCTTATCCCAGTAATAGGCACTAAGAAGATCGAAGCCGTCAAGCCGTTACATATAGCTAATATGTTGGACGCTATTAAAATAACTGCCCCGGCACAAGCCAATAAAATCTTGAGCATTACCAAGCGTATTTTTAATCATGCAATCAAACGTCATACGATAGACAGCAACCCGGCAGCAGCTTTTGACATATCCGATGCCGGTGGCAAGGCCGAAGCACGAAGCCGGTTTTTAAGTGAGGGTGAGCTAACCCAGTTATTTAAAGCAATGGACACAGCGGAAAAATTCAGTAGACACCATTACCTTGTAACAAAGTTATTGCTCTTGATCGGTTGCCGTTCCGGTGAGTTATTCAAGGCCAAGCGTACCGACTTTGACTTGCTCAGTGCTGAATGGGTTATGAGTTTGGATAACAAGACCAAAGCCCCCATTACCGTTCCCTTATCCAGTCAGGCGTTGGAGATCATCAACGAGTTAATGAAATATCATGCTGATGATAGCGAATACTTATTGTCGTCAATGCGAGGGCGACCCAGCAAGTCAGGCCATATATGCAAGGATTACATTAGCGCCGCTATGCAAGATTTTGTCTATCCCTTGATGACTGATTGTGACCCTTTTACAATTCACGACTTGCGCCGCACCATGAGAACCCATTTAGGCAAACTAGGTGTTAATCGGTTTGTTGCCGAACGATGCCTTAATCACAAGATTGTAGGCATGGAAGGTATTTATGACGCGGGTGATTACCTACCAGAAAGACGGGCGGCGTTGGACAAGTGGGCGATGTTTTTAGATTCCTGCGAGTCTGGCAAGGCTTGGAATGTGACCCCGATTAGAAAAGCAGTATAATCAAATTTAACCGGATAGGCTTAGCGGCTTACAAGATGGACTCGTTCCCCATTTTCCGGTTATCCCTTCTGAACGATGACACCTTGAACGAGTGTATTAAATGGCAATTTTAGACTATACAGAGCTATCCGTTGAGGAACAGGCCAAGCGTAACCTATTACCAGAACAGTTAAATATTGTTGATATAGTCGACTTATGGCACACAGACAAGCGGGATAGGGAAGTATATTATCAAGCGTTATTCAAGGCTTTTAATGATGGTAATTTGCGCGGGAAAATGTTGCTTGACCCAAGAGATTTTAATAATTTTATTGGCGGCTTAGATAAATACTGGAATATTGAAATAATCCGTGCTGATTTTTTGGATTGGCTAAAGGCCAAAAATGAACCCCTGCCCAAAGATTGTTTATTGGCGAAGTGGTGGCAAGCCGAACCCGTTACAGGTACTGGCACAACTGGCAATCAGAAAGCAAAAGACAAGCACAAGCCCACATCCGATAAATTAAGAACCGCTCATTTTATCGAGTGGGTAGCAAAAAACGAGTACAAAGGCGGTCAAACTAATTATTATCTTCAAGACGAATTGAGGCAAGATAAGCCCGAATTATGGGGAAAAAATAAATGTACTTTTGACAAGTGGCTACAGAGTGAAGCCGCGAAACCGGCAAAATATTTGATCGACAATCTGAATTTAGATGCAAGGATTGCGGTATAAATTACACCACACAATAAACGGGGCGTTAAGCCCCTTTTTTTTGTTCTATAAAAAACAGCCAGTTAGCTTTTAGGAAAAATAGGAAATGTAGGAAATTCTTATATTTCCTAATTTTTATATATAAAACAACAGCTTAATCTTTAGCCATCGACACGCCCCGTGTCGCACAACATCACAGGATGTTTTATGGCTACACAGACAAATCTATTACCGGCCGGCGGTTTATCCCGTCAAAAAACCATCATGCCGCTTGTTCCGTTTAGTTCTGCGACCTTATGGCGCAAGGTCAAGGCCGGTCAATTTCCCGCACCTTTTAAGCTCTCAGACAACATTACCGTTTTTAGGAACGATGAAATTAATAACTGGTTTGCTCAAGCCGGCGGTGCGCAATGATTACAGAATCCCAGAGACAAGCTCGCAACAGTTTTATCGGTGCGAGTGATGCCGCCACTGCTATGGGTATCAATGCTTATAAAACCCCTTATGACTTATGGCTTGATAAAACCGGCCAACAAGCAGAACCCTTTGAAGGCAACGAGTACACCTATTGGGGAAATGTCCTTGAGCCGGTTGTCGCAAATCGTCTGGCAGAAGTAACCGGCCTTAAACTGCGCAAACATGGCAAAACCATCATAGCCAAAGATTACCCGTTCATGGGATGCCACCTTGATTATAAAGTGACAGGTGAGCCGATTGTCGTTGAAATCAAAACAGGCGGTTATTTTACTAAAGATCAATGGGGTAACTCGGGAAGTGACCAGATACCCGATAATTATTTGATTCAGATACACCACCAGATGATATGCACTGGGTATAAAAAAGCATTGGTTGCCGTTTTGCTGGGCGGTCAAGAGTTCCGTTATTATCAGGTTGATTATGATGAAACGCTCGCACAACTAATCATTGAGAAACTAACTACGTTCTGGCAATACGTTGTCGATAGAACCCCGCCGCCACCGTCAAACAACAGTGATTTAAAAGGCTTGTTTCCTGATGATGATGGTTTGAGCATTGAAGCTGATGCTGATGCTATTAGCTGGATTGAAGAACTGGACAAGGCCAAGGCACTTGTAAAAACTGACAGTCTGGTTGTCGATACATTGGAGCTACAGATTAAAAACTTCATTGGTACAAATTCCGTCATCACGGACAGCAAGGGGAAAACGTTAGCGACTTGGAAGGCTCAAACCACAAACCGGATTGATACGACCCAGCTTAAAAAAGACTTGCCCGATATTGCCGAAACCTACACCAAGGCGACCACTAGCCGCGTATTGAGGGTTAAATAATGAATCAGTTAATTACCCAAGATACCGAAGCAAGCGCGTTTGAATTGGCACAGAGACAGGCCAAAGCTCTACAAACAAGTGACCTGTTACCCGCTCAATTCAAAAGCAACACAGCAAATGTGATGATTGCGCTGGAATATGCAAAGCGTTTGGACATGCCGCCACTGGCAGTGATGCAAAGCATGTATGTCATTCATGGCAAACCTGCATTTGATGCGAAATTTTTTATTGCCCAGATCATTAAGCGTTACGGTCAGATTTATTATGAAATGTCTGGCACTGATGATGATGCCGCGTGTTTTGTCTGGGTTATCTGCCCTGTTACCGGCGCGAAAATATCCGGCTCAATAGCCAGTATTGCAATGGCGAAAAAAGAGGGTTGGTATGCAAAGACTGGCAGTAAATGGCAAACAATGCCGGATTTAATGTTGAGGTACAGAGCCGCCACATTCTTTGCAAGGTGTTACCTGCCCGATTTAATCTTGGGATTGCAAAGCGTGGACGAAATCCGAGACATTGAGGTTGACCCACAAACAGGCGTTATAAAAACCATCACAACCCGAGGGATTCGTGGCTTAAAGCAACGATTAAGCGGTGAGCCTAATGGCGACAGTTAGCCCGAAATACCCGCCTTATGGTCGTTTACTGGCAGATCGTCAACGTTTTGATAACTTACCATCACTGGTAATTATCAATATTGGTGGTGATTGCTGGAATCGGGCGAAAAAATGGCTTAATCACGATGCTTTTAGCGCATTGGTTGTCACACCTGATTTAAATATGATGGCGGTGGCATGGCCTGTTAAAAATTGTTCATGCTTAATCGAATGGCAAGGTGGCGCAAGTACAGATCAGGTTATCCAGCTCGTTAAAATACTTCTGGAATCCGGTGCGGTCAAAGTGATTGTCAGTCCCTTAAACGTTGACTACTCCATTCCGTCTGAATATTTTGACACAGATCAGCAATGTTTTATAAAGCAACGTGATGGATTGACTGCTTATTACCCGTGGGCAGATTTATGAGCCTTTTACCTGAAACGATTGAAAGAGACCCGCCGGAACTGCGACCAAAGGCGTTACTTAACACGCCTAAGTTGCATGGATTAACAGCCGTTGATGGTACTGATACGACCCGCGCATTATCAGAACTGGGAAACGCTGAACGCTTAAACGATACCCACGGCGCAAACCTGCATTATGTGAATGATTGTAAAGCATGGCTACATTATCGGAGTGGAGCGTGGGCGTGGGACATCGACGGTGCACTTGCCCGAAGTTTGGCGGCAAAGTTACCAGAGCAGATTTATAACGAGGGGACTCAAAACTTAGCAAGTGGTGAATTTTTCGCTAAGTGGTCAAGAGTCAGTCAAAAGGAAAAAACAGTTAAGTCCGCCGTGTCCATGTTGGCAGATTTTGAAACGGTGCGGTTGCCGTTATCCCTGATTGATGCCGATATTCTAAAGATCGGTTTTGATAAAGCGAGGCAAGTTATAGACCTTAAAACGGGCGTGGCAAGACCGGCGCTACAATCTGATTTGATTACCAAGTCGTTAAATGTCTCAGTGCTTGGGAAAGCGTCAAAGGCGCTGCGCTGGTTAGCATTTTTAAATCAGATATTCGATGATGACATGGAGTTGATCGACTGGTTGAAAAGGTGGTGCGGTTATATGTTAAGCGGCTGGACAAGTGAGCAGATTTTTATATTTTGTTTTGGTCTGGGCGCAAATGGCAAGTCTGTTTTTGGTGACATCTTACGTTATATCTTGGGTGATTATTCCCGTGCGCTTTCGTCTGATACCTTGACCGAATCAAAAAGACAAGCAGGCGGTGCAAGTCCAGACTTAGCCGAACTCATAGGCGCAAGAATGGCTATATGTTCCGAGACAGAGGACGGCGCTGCATTGGCTGAATCACTCATTAAAACACTGGTATCAGGCGACACAATGGCAGTTAGAAAGTTATACACAGCGCCGGTACAGTTTACGCCACAGTTTAAATTAATGATGCTTGGAAACCATAAGCCGATTATTCGAGGTAATGACCACGGAATCTGGCGGCGTGTCCGACTGATACCTTTTAAGCGAACCTTTAAACCCGAAGAACGAGACCCGTTTTTAGTCGATAAGCTGAAATCCGAAGCCCCGCATATTTTGGCGTGGATGGTGGACGGTTGCGTTGATTGGCAAAAGCGCGGGTTACGCGATGTCCCCAAGGTGGTAAAAGAAGCTACCGACAATTATCAGGAAGATCAAGATTTGATCGGAAACTGGTTGAATGAATGTTGCGATTTGTCGCCACTGAATGAAATGTTCTCTTCTGAACTTTACGCAAATTATAAAGATTGGAGTATCAATAATGGTTTGCGACCCTGCAGCAATGTAGCGCTGGGTAGAAAGTTAAGCGAACGCGGATATTATTCTAGAAAAACTAACGGCGTAATGAAATGGGTGGGAATCGCTACAAAGCACAGCCCAGAGCCGAATTATCCACCTTATTTTTAACAAGTTAGGGAGGAAGGGAAGATATAACCCTTTTTCTAAAACTTTTACTATAAAAAAATATAAGAAGAGTTTATGAAAAACGCCTTTTTTCTTCCCTTCATCCCTGAATCAAAAACTTTAACCATAAAATATTATGAAAATTACATTAAAAAAGCACATAGAAATATCAGAGTTAGAAGGCTGGGAAGATGATGCGATTGGATATCTAACCATCTTTGATAACCCCAAATACTTTGAAGCCATAAAACAAAAGAGATCCGTGCGATTGATCGACCCCAAAATATATCTACTCGCCTATGACGAAGATGATAATACGATTGTGCCCGTTGGATTCCTGCAAGCGTTGTTAAAAGAGTTTCCAGACTATTGTGAGGTTGTAGATCAGCGTAACACGCACCCTGTTAATGTTCCTTTCAGTGGTACATTGCGACCTTATCAAGAGACCTTTATAACCGATGCCATAAAGGCGTGTGGTGGTGTGCTGGTTGCGCCTACAGGTGCGGGTAAGACCGTGTCAGCGATTGCGTTAGCGTCAAGACTTAAACAGCGTTGTTTAATCTTAGTCAAAAGTGGCGACCTTGCTACTCAGTGGGTAGATGCCATTAAGCAATTCACAGGGTTAGATTGTGGCCTTATTGGTGGTGGTAAAAATACCGAAGGCTTACAGTTTACCGTTGGTCTCGTTCAATCGTTGGTTAAGCGCGATTTATCCGCTCTTGATTATGGCTTAGTGATTGCCGATGAATGTCATAACGCACCCGCTAATCAATTTTATACCGTCATCAATGGCCTAGATGCCAAGTACAAATATGGGTTATCTGCGACCCCACAGAGACGGGACTCATTAGAGTTTATGATAACAGCCGCGTTGGGTGAGATCGTCTCAGAGATCAAACAATCAGACCTAGATGGTAAGGTGCTACCCGTAAGGATTGAAACCATCAACCATGATTTTGAGGGATACCCCGAAAGCTGGACACAGTTTATCAATATCCTGATTGATGATGACAAGCGAAACGAGATCATTATTAATCTGGCAAAACAACAAACCAGACCCACCATAATACTTTGCTCACAAGTCAGGCATTGTGAAATCTTAACGACATTGGCGCAACAGGCCGGATTACAGCCGCTTATTATTCATGGTGGATTACCTGCAAAGCTCAGATCCGAACGCATGACCCAAGCCCATAACGCGCGTTTGGTGATCGGTACAAGTCAGTTATTGTCAGAAGGAATTGATATCCCGAGCCTTGAGGTTTTAATCTTTGCATCCCCCATGAGCGCGGTGGTGGTTAAGCAAGGCGACCCAGCTGCGACCAAGTTAATACAATCCATTGGGCGTTGCCGTAGACCTTATCGCGGAAAAGTCTTTGCCAAAGTCTATGACATTATTGATCGTTGCGGGTTTGGAGTGTCAGCGTATCGAAAACGGGCGCAAATTTATAACCTGCAAGGCTGGAGCATTTTTTAATGAATGAATCCGAGGAAGAAGATCGTGGTTACTGCCCCGCGTGTGCTGGTAGTGGAGAAGGTCAATATGACGGGACACGTTGCCCCGATTGCAAGGGACGTGGTGAGCTTAATTTAAACGAAGAAGAAGAGCAGGAATATTATCACGATGACTATTAACAGCCGAACCAAGGGGGCCCATGCCGAACGTGAATTCTCAAATATCATTTATCAATGGTCAGGTGTTAAGCTCATTAGAAACCTTGAGCAGACCAGATCGGGCGGCTTTGATTTGCTCGTGCATGAGGACGAAGAGGGACAAGTTGCCGATGCCTACAGAGGTTTGGCTATTGAGTGCAAGCGTTATGGCAAGGTTACACCCGGATTGGTTAAAACGTGGTGGCAACAGGCCAGAGATCAGGCAAGCCCCAAGCGATTAACGCCTATACTCGCATACCGAGCCGATAGGCAAGATTGGCAGGTGATAGCCCCGCTTTACTTGATTAACGCCACCATGAGCCGTAATCTAGCCTTAGAATCCACAGCGGTGCTATCCGTTATCGGGTTTTGTGGCGTGGTGAGTGAACTATAATAACCTACCAAGCTGTATGGTTATTGGTTGCGCTGGTAGGTGTAAGGCTAGGGTATAGGGGTATGCAATTCTCTAAACGGAATAGCGACCCTTTGCCCGCCCCCAGCCTTATTCTTATGAGAACCATTCTCAATAGGAAAAACCCACCTAAACACAGGGTTATTGTTCCTACTATTTTGTGTGGTTTTTTGTATCCTCAAAAACACGTCCATTGAAAATTTAGCTAGGGGCGGGCAAAGGAGGGGGTATCTTTTTAGAGATCAACTAGCCCCCCGTGGTTTGGTAATTGAGCCGTACCCAGTACGGTTTTTTTATGCCTGCTATTCTGGCAGGTGATGACATCAAGAAAAAAAACAGGGCGCAAGCGGTGCGGTTAGATTAAAATTAAATATCATCTTAACTCATACCACCACATTTGAAAGTGTACCCGTAGGCGCACCCAAAATTGAGTAAAAATATTTAAATTGTCTACAAGCCTCATACTCATTGGGTTTATGATTTTATCCGGTGGTATCGTACAGAGTGCCGGAAACGCTTTTTCTCGCTTTCGCTCGAAAAGCCTTATTCCGGCCTACGTCTGTTTAAGGGGAGAATCTATTAACAGAGACTTTTATTCACAAAAAAAACACCAAGTACACAACGCTTTTTTCTTCGTGCCCTTGGTGTCTTTGTGGAGATAATTTTTTAAGGATTTTTTTGAATTTATCGGGGGATTAATAGATAAAACAGTTGGATTGCAATTACTCTTCTATCCCCAATTCTTTGATTTTACGGGTCAGGGTATTTCGGCCGTAACCCAAAAGAATTGCTGCTTCGTGGCGCTTGCCCCGGGTAAAGTTTAAAGCGGCTTTAATTAAAATGGCTTCAACGGCGGGAATGGTTTGTTTGGCGACTTCAGCTTCCTTGGTCAATAACTGCTGATCTATCCAAGTTCTGAGTAAAGACTCCCAATCAGTTCCGATGGTCTCTTTTTCTAGTGAGGTATTCAGTAACTCAGGAGGCAAATCATGTAAATGAACTTCTCGGCTAGAGGCCATGACTGTTAACCACCGACAACTATTTTCCAGTTGCCTTACGTTTCCCGGCCACTCAAGTGTACTTAAAAATGCCTCGGCTTCAGGTTTTAGGGTTTTAATTTCCACACCCAACTCGGCAGCGGCATGGTGCAAAAAATGGCGCAGCAACAAAGGAATATCTTGTTTGCGCTCGCGCAGAGCCGGGATATGTATACGAATCACATTTAAGCGATGGAATAAATCTTCCCGAAAGCGGCCTTGATCGACCAATATCTCAAGATTTTGATGAGTGGCGGCAATAATACGCACATCCACTTTAACCGCCAAGTGCGCTCCAACGGGGTAAAACTCGCCATCCGCCAGCACTCTTAATAAACGGGTTTGCAATTCTGCCGGCATATCGCCTATTTCATCAAGAAACAGTGTCCCACCATTCGCTTGCTCAAAACGACCGGCTCTCCGTAATTGCGCTCCCGTAAATGCACCTTTTTCGTGTCCAAACAGCTCCGATTCCATCAAATCTTTAGGAATAGCGGCCATATTTAAAGCAATAAAAGGATTTTTAGCTCTGGGGCTATGACGATGCAGTGCTTTAGCCACTAATTCCTTGCCCGTTCCCGATTCGCCATTAATCAGTACTGTAATGTGTGAACGCGCCAGCCTGCCTATCGCCCGAAACACCTCTTGCATTGCCGGCGCTTCGCCTATAATTTCTGGCGTTGGCTCAATAGTCGCCGCCGCACGATGCGCATCGTCTTGCTGTTGTCGCCCATGGATGCAGGCACGTTGCGCCAGGTTAACCACTTCTTTAATATCAAAAGGCTTTGGCAAATATTCAAAAGCACCGCCATGAAACGCCGAAACCGCACTTTCCAGATCGGAATGAGCGGTCATAACGATAACCGGTAAATTAGGGTGACTGTGCTGAACCTTGTCTAAAAGTTCCAGGCCATCCATGCCAGGCATACGAATATCGGTTATCAAGGCATCCGGCAAATCACCCTGTAAAGCCGCCAATAATTCTTTTCCGGAAGCAAAACTGCGAGTGATGATGCCGGCTTTTTGCAAAGCTTTCTCAACAACCCAGCGTATGGATTTGTCATCATCAATGATCCAGACAGTATCAGGCTTGCTCATTACCAGTCTCCATGGGTAAAAAAATTGAAAATACCGTATTTCCTGGCTCACTGTTGCACTCAACCAAGCCGTTATGCTGATTAATCAGCGCTTGAGCAATAGACAAACCCAGCCCGGTGCCTTCAGCTCGACCGGTAATCATGGGATAAAATATTTGACTCATCATATTAGTATCCACACCCGGCCCATTATCAATAATATCGCACTTTACCGCCAGTCTATATCGTTTACGGCCTATATTCATTTGTCGGTGTATGCGTGTCTTAAAGATAATATTGCCTTTTCCTTCCATTGCCTGCACCGCATTTCTGGCAATATTTAAAATAGCCTGAATAAGTTGATCTTTGTCGGCAAAGATATCAGGAAT
>CAIUYS010000697.1 GCA_903903365.1 uncultured Methylococcaceae bacterium | reverse complement strand
TAATCGCACAGGGCCATGATGTGACCGTGTTAAGCCGTAACCTCGATGCGGTAGAAAAAATGGCTGTGCCAGGCGTTAAGGCAATCAATAACCTCGATCAGCTTAAACCGGAAGATAGTTATCAGGTTATTATCAATCTAGCGGGAGCGCCTATTTTTGATGCCCGTTGGAGCGATGCCCGCAAACAGATTATCCGCGATAGTCGAATTAATCTGACCAGGCAGTTGGTTAACTGTATGGCGGCCATGACGGTTAAACCTGAGCTTTTAATCAGTGGCTCTGCTATCGGTTATTATGGCGATCAAGGTGATGCCGTGTTAACCGAGCAATCAACAATTCTCACCGATTTTTCGCAACAACTTTGTGTTGATTGGGAAAATGAGGCAAAAAAAGCCGAACAATTCGGTGTCAGAGTGTGCTTGATCAGAACCGGTTTGGTGCTGGGTGATGGCGGTGGACTGCTGCAACGCATGTTACTGCCTTTTAAACTGGGCTTGGGTGGACGCTTGGGCAACGGTCAGCAATGGATGTCATGGATTCACCGGCAGGACTGGATTGCCATTGCCCTTAGAATGATAACCGATTTATCCATGCACGGTGCGTATAACGCAACCGCGCCAAATCCCGTCACCAATAACGAATTTACTCGCGCACTGGCGCACGGTTTAAAGCGTCCGGCGTTACTTCCTGTTCCGGCCTGTTTGTTAAAAATGTTGCTGGGTGAAATGTCGGGGCTGGTTTTAGGCAGTCAGCGCGTAATGCCGGAACGCTTGCTGGCTGAGGGGTTTACCTTTCAATACACAGATATTTCCAGTGCATTAACTGAGGTGCTTGGTGAGCGATGAATAAACAGGCCAGACATCAAATAAATCCGGAAAAGTTATTATTAAGCAAATGGACTGCGGTAAAGCCGAGCAACAAAGAGAAGCATTTTTTAGTGACACGGCTTATTAGAGACGAGCAGGAAATAGTCGTTACTTGTTTGCTTGAAGCGGTTATTAACCACAGCGAAGTTGAACTTGACTGGTACCTATTGAAAGACGCGTCTACTTGGTTGCCGGGGTGGCTTTAACTGTATTAACTTGGTTGAGGGGAAAGTTATACGATTCCTGTGCGTTAATCTCAACAGGGTTGGATTAGTAAAGTGCTATCATGACAATTAAATTGTATCTTGTTGGCGTAATATTTTACAATTTGAAGGGATATACAAGTTAACGGAGTGATTTATACGCATTGCAGGATATAAAAATCGCTTTTTTGTAATGATACCTAATAATAATATTTTGGAGGATAGTATGTTTAAAATTCGTTCGCTGGTAACGGCACTGGCACTGGCAGGTTCCATTTCGGTAGCTTCCGCGTGGGAAGCATTGCCCACCGTAGCACCTGCACCATCTGATAATCCTACAACTGAAGAAAAAGTTGAGCTGGGAAAAATGTTATATCATGACCCACGCTTGTCTTCTACCGGTACGGTTTCTTGTGCTTCCTGCCATAACACAATGTTAGGCGGTGAAGATAACAGACCCAATTCGATGGGTGTTAATGGCCAGACCGGTGGTCGTAGTTCACCAACGGTTTGGAATTCTGCGTTTAATGCCGTGCAATTTTGGGATGGACGAGCGGCCAGTCTTGAAGCGCAGGCAGCCGGTCCGGTCACCAATCCTATTGAAATGGGTATGAAAAGCTGGGATGACGTAGTGGCTCGCTTGAAGTCGATG
>CAIUYS010000696.1 GCA_903903365.1 uncultured Methylococcaceae bacterium | reverse complement strand
GCCAGTCTCCACCGATTATTCTGAGTTTATTTGACACTTTTTTCTTCTGGTTTAACGACGGCTTCTGATTTAGCTTCTGCTTTACCCACAGTTATGGTCTGCAATAGCTGCGGATTAACATGACGTTTAAGGGCATCGCTTATCGATGCAACGGTCACTTGCTCTATGTTTTGTTGAAAAGTATCCAGATAATCCAGAGGCATTTCATAAAAACCAATCATGGCAACATAGCTGGCCAGTTCTTTATTGGTATCAAAACGCATGGCAAAACCACCGGTAATATTTTTCTTTGCCGCAACCAATTCAGCTTCAGTCGGGCCTTGAGTAATAAAATCAGCCAGAGTTTGATTTAGCACTTGTAACGCTTGCGTAGTTTGATCGTTACGGGTTTGTAAACTAACCAAAAAGGGCCCTGGTTTTAACAAAGGTATAAAAGCACTGGATGCGCTGTAAGCCAGGCCACGCTTTTCTCGGACTTCATTAAAGAGCTTTGAAACCAGACCACTACCACCCAAGATATGGTTGCCCACATACAGATTAAAATAATCGGGATCTTTACGATACGTGCCGGGTATTCCTACCAAAACATGAGTTTGTGTTGATGGAAACTCGATGTGCTGCAGGCTCGCTTTAAGCGGCATGGCAACGTCAGGTAGAGCGTCCGGTTTTTTTCCGATTGGCAGTCCGGAAAGCAACTTTTCGGCGGTTTGTTCCGCTTGCTGTTTGGATAAATCCCCGACAATAACAACCATCGCATTCGCGGCAACGTAATATTTCTGATAAAAGTTTTTTAGATCGGCGGCCTTAAAAGCGGATACGGTTTTAATCACGCCAGCTTCCGGATGGGCATAAGGATGCTGTCCGTAAAGCGCCTTATAAAAAGCAATGCTGGCCAATGCCGCAGGCGATTCTTCCTGTTGTTTTAAACCAGCCAGGGTACGGTTTTTTTCGCGTTTAAAGTCCGCTTCATTAAAAACCGGTTGGGTCAAAATGAACTGCATGGTATCAAGCGCTTTGTCGAATAAGGGTTTGTCCGTCAAGGTGCGTAACGAGACAGTCGCTGTATCAAGTGAACTACTAACGCTAAAATTTGCACCCACGCTTTCAAAGCGTTGCGCAATATCATCGGCATTCCACTTTCCGGCTCCGGTATCCAGTAAACCAGCCGTTAATGACGCCAAACCAAACTGCTGCCCATCATTGGCACTACCGGCATCAAAAACAACCTGTATATCAACCATCGGCAGACCTTCGGTATGCACATAATAAACCCGGCTACCTTGCGACGTTTGCCAGTGATCAATTTTTGCAGCAGCACTGGTTAACGTGCTAAAGGACAACAAGATGAGTCCAGCCCAATAAAAAGTTTTGGCTTCGGTTGTTGTTTTTTGCAAGCCACTGTTTTTTTGTTGGGTTACGCTATCGCTAACCCACGCTACACATTTTAAGAAATGAATACGCATTACTTAACTCCCTTTTTTTCAGCCGTTGAATTGATGGTTTGTGGTTCCAGATAAGCAATACTCAGATGATCGT
>CAIUYS010000695.1 GCA_903903365.1 uncultured Methylococcaceae bacterium | reverse complement strand
CCGCTCCGGGCAGCGCCAAATAGTGCCAATGCTCTGTTCCCAAACTAAAACGCGCCAAGCCAAAAATCAGTGTGGTCATAAAGCGGGCATGATTAGACTGGATTCCAAAACTGCCCGTGCTATCTTCACCGACAAAAGAAGTCACACCGGTAATGCGCTGCTCATGCGTTGCGTCAAACAGGTTTAATACGAAGGAGTTCATTACGTTTCCTGCATGGAGCCGCGCATATAGCATTGCTCTTCAGACAAGTCATCATAGTGTCCCGCCAAAAAAGCTTCGCAATCCGTCAAGGTTTGCTCTAACGGCACTGACACGCCAATTTGTTTGGTGTGCTGGGCCAACACCGAAAATGGCTGGGTCAAATAACGTTGCAATTTACGGGCACGCATCACCACTTTGCGATCAATCTCGGATAATTCTTCAATACCCAGCATGGCAATAATATCTTCCAGTTCATGATAACGCGCCAGATGCTCGCGGACGCTTTGAGCCACCGCATAATGGCGATCACCCAGGGTATGCCTGTCCATCAATTTACTGCTTGATCGCAAGGGATCAACAGCGGGATAAATGCCTTTACTGGCCTGATCTCTGGACAAAATAACCGTGGTATCCAAGTGGCTCAATATGGCGCTAACCGCTGGATCAGTCATATCATCGGCGGGTACATAAACCGCCTGCACCGAAGTGATGGCACCTTGCCGTGTGGACAATATCCGATCTTCCAACTCAGCAACTTCTGTGGTGAGTGTGGGCTGATAACCTACCGTAGCAGGCATACGACCGAGCAGACTTGAAATTTCACTGCCCGCCTGCACAAAACGAAAGACATTATCAACAACAAACAAAACTTCTTTATGTAAGGTATCACGCAAGTATTCGGCGTAAGTTAAGGCAGACAGTCCAACCCGAAAACGCACACCGGGCGATTCATCCATTTGCCCGAACACCATTAAGGTATCCTGCATGACGGCGGCTTGCTGCATCTCCCGCCACAACTCGTGAGCTTCGCGGATACGTTCACCAATCCCGGCAAACACGGAAACGCCTTTATGAATGGCAGAAACCGCATGAATAAACTCCATCACCAACACGGTTTTGCCAACCCCTGCCCCGCCAAATAATCCGGTTTTTCCACCTTTAACAAAAGGACATAATAAATCGATAACCTTAATACCGGTCTCCAAAATCCCGCTGATACCTATGGCCTCCGATAAGGGCAACGGTTTGGCATGGATATTACGAAATTCGTTTTGCGCCAAGGGGGGCAACCCATCCAGCGGTTCACCGAATATATTTAACAACCGCCCCAGACAGTGTTCCGATACCGGAATTTGTAAGGGTGCGCCGGTATCATAAATAATCATGCCCCGACTCAAGCCGGCGGTGCCATGCAGGGTAATTGCCCGGATATGGCGCTCATCAAGATGCTGATGCACCTCAAATAGATAAGTGCTGTGATCAAAACAGGTGCATAAAGCCTGGCGCAAGGGTGGCAACCGGGAGCAATCAATAATCACCACCGGGCCATGCACTTCAACGATGGTGCCGATAGCTTGCCGATCTTTTTGTGGCGTCTGTAAATTATTCAACATGACACACTCTGATTGTTACAAAAATAATAGTTTAACGATGATATAAACAGGCTTTGCTAAAATTAATTGCAGTCTATCTACTGTATACTGAGTATTGATCCAATACCACGAAATATTTCATGCCTTTTATCCTAAAACAGACCCATCACAAGATCAAGCAACGACAATAATGGACATTATATTTAAAGAATACTGCAAAGTTGTCTGGCAAAAAAAAGGCTATTTTTTTATGGCTTTATTTGCCTTGGCCTGTTGCATCACGCTGGATTTATCAGCCCCCATTTATTATAAAAATATAGCCAACGGACTGGCTGCACCTTATTCCGAGGCAACGTTGGCGCTATTGCTGGAAAATTTAAAAGTCATTGCCTGTATCTATGCCGGTGTCTGGGTGTCATGGCGACTGCTTGAAATCGCTATTATTCCGCTTGATGGCGGCGGTATTAATTTACTTGAAAAACGCTGTTTTGATGTTCTTAAAAAACAAAAATATGCTTTTTTCGAGAATAGTTTTTCAGGCAGCTTAATCAAACAAGCCAACCGCTTTTCACGTTCTTTTGAAACGATTATGGACTGGTTTTTATTTCAGTTCTTCATGAATATTTTAGCGATAGTCATTTCATTCACCATCTTTTACCAGCAGCAACAAGAATTCGCTTTTTACTTTCTGGCGTGGGTTGGCCTTTTTATCACCTGGAATATCTCCTATTCGCTCTGGAAAATGCGTTTCGATCAAGCCGTCGCTGAAGCTGATTCGCTGGTTGGCGGCGTGTATTCCGATGCCATCAGCAACATCTTTATTGTCAAAAGCTTTGCCATGGAAACCCGTGAGCAAGCACGTATCAACAAGGCCTCGGATCTTGTCTACAAGAAAAAGAAAATCGCCTGGTTGTTTACTTTTATTTCTTTTGCCGTCCAAGGCTTAATGACTTTTGGCATTGAATTGCTGTTGGTTTACTTAATGATCCAAAAATGGACAACCGGCATTTTTCAGGTCGGCGAGTTTGTTTTGTTCCAGTCGATTATGCTTATTCTTATCCAGCGTTTATGGGAGTTTGGCCGTAATTTTAGAACTTTTTTTACCGCGTTGGCAGACGCTTCGGAAATGGCCGAAGTTTTCAGACAAGAAGATATTGAAAAAGACACCGCTCAAGCACAAGCACACACTATCAGCCAAGGTGCCATTAGCTTTAACAAACTCTGCTTTAGCTATAACCCTGCCAATCTTAGGCAAACCCGTTTATTTGATAATTTCTCTTTGGATCTAAAAGCCGGTGAAAAAATAGCGCTGGTCGGTCAATCCGGTTCCGGTAAATCAACCTTAACCAAATTGCTGTTTCGCTTTCTTGATCCCCAACAAGGCACGCTTACTTTTGACGGACTTGACGCAAAATCGTTTACCTTACATGCCCTGCGTGAACAAATATCTATGGTGCCTCAACAGCCCGATTTATTTCACCGTTCAATACGTGACAACATTACGCTGGGTGCCAATATTTCAGAAGAACAGCTTATTGCGGTTGCCCAAAAATCCCGCAGCCTTGAATTTATCCAAGCCTTACCCGACCAATTTGATACCTTGGTGGGCGAACGGGGCGTTAAACTGTCTGGCGGTGAACGGCAGCGTATTGCCATTGCCCGCGCTTTTCTGGAAGATGCGCCTATTGTCGTGCTGGATGAAGCCACCAGTGCGCTGGACTCGTTGACTGAAAAACAAATACAGGTCGCTATTTTTGACCTGATAAAAAATAAAACCGCCATTGTTATCGCTCATCGACTTTCCACTATCTTAAAGATGGATCGCATTATTGTTCTGGAAAAAGGCCGAATCATCGAACAAGGCACGCATCTACAACTGCTCGCCAAAAAAGGCAAATACTACGCCATGTGGCAACACCAAAGTGGCGATATGCTGGTTGATTAACCATAACTATTTTTTACTACGAAGACACAAAGAAAATCGTAGATATTGGCTTCGATAATAGAACACGGATGACACTGATTATACGGATTTCAACGGATTTTATTTTATCGAAGAAAGACCTGCTCAATATAATTATCAGACTGAGAAACTTTCCTTATCCGCGTCTATCAGTCAAATCCGTGTTATCCGTGTTCTATTTTTTAACGGCTGAATGAATGGGTACAAAAAACTTCGTGTCTTCGTGGTGATAATTTCTTAAAACTTATCGGCCGCAATCAAGGCATCAAAATATAACCAAAAATGCAATTTTTTTAGTACCAAAATCCCCGACAGAAAATCCCATACCTTAAAAAACAAGCACCTGTAAAAACTTTTTTTAGCTGTTTTTTTTTGCCAGAAAAAATGATTGTTTTTTCCTAAAAACACTATATATTGTGCCCATAAATTAAAAACCATCTACATATAGACATTAAAACCTGAGTCATGCAAACCCTAAGGTGCTGATTTATGGTTTATTTTCACTTAATCCACACACTAAATCAGGGATATAACCCCATGCCAGCACAACTTCATGTTATCGCCAACACCGTCACGGAAATCCCTTTTCAAGACGCTTCAATGGACATTTGGGACACCAAATATCGCTTAAAAAGTAAGGATGGCATAGCGCTTGATGGCTCCATTGATGAAACCTATCAACGGGTTGCCAAAGCGCTTTCTGACGTGGAAAAGGGCACAAATAAACAGGAACAGTATTACAAAGAATTTCTCTGGGCATTGCGTCAAGGTGTTATCCCCGCAGGACGCATTATTTCCAATGCCGGCGCCTTGGCACATAAACCGGCGACATCAACCATTAACTGCACCGTATCCGGCACTATCGCTGATTCCATGGATGACATTCTGGGCAAAGTGCATGAAGCGGGACTGACGTTAAAAGCGGGTTGCGGCATTGGTTACGAATTTTCAACCCTGCGTCCTAAGGACGCTTATGTATCTGGTGCCGGCGCTTACACCTCCGGACCGTTATCGTTTATGGATATTTATGACAAGATGTGTTTTACCGTCTCGTCGGCCGGTGGAAGACGTGGCGCACAAATGGCTACTTTTGATGTGGGTCACCCCGATGTCGTGGAATTTATTCGCGCCAAACGTGAAAATGGCCGCTTACGCCAATTTAATCTATCACTGTTAATTACCACTGAATTTATGCAGGCGGTAAAAAATGACCTGCCATGGCCTCTATCATTTCCAGTAACGGAAAAAGAAGTCCAACTCGACAAGCTGAACTTGAAAGATAGCAACCTCATTATCTGGCGTGAGTTACCCGCCAAAAACGACTATGTCGTAAATAGTGATGGACTGATCGCTTGTAAAATAAGCAAAACCATCCCGGCACGCCGGTTGTGGGACATCATTATGAGTTCTACTTACGATTATGCCGAACCCGGATTTATTCTGATCGACAAAGTTAACGAGATGAATAACAACTGGTTTTGCGAAAAAATTCGCGCTACGAATCCCTGCGTAACAGGCGACACCTGGGTTCAAACAGAGCATGGACCCAGGCATGTTAACGACCTCTTAGGCCAACAAATCAAGGTAATGGTCGATGGTCAGTTACATCAATCCGGTGCTGAGGGCTTCTTCAAAACAGCAACCAAAGACGTGGTTAAATTAATAACCAAAGAAGGTTTCAACCTGCGTCTGACGGAAGATCATCAGGTGCGCAAAATAACTCGCCTGGATCGTTACAACCTAGAAACAGAATGGTGTGCTGCGGGTCAACTCCATGCAGGTGACCAGGTTTTACTGAATAATCACCGTCAACAAGCGCACTGGACAGGACAATACACCGAGAACCAAGGCTATTTAATCGGCTTGTTAATCGGAGACGGCACGTTAAAAGAAGACAAAGCGGTACTGTCTGTCTGGAAAAGTGCGCAAGTGATGAATAGCGACATCAATACCTTAAATGCCGGTGTTGATGCCATTATGGATAAAGTCATGACTGCCACTGCCGAGTTTACTACCCGCAGTGACTTTAAAGGCTGGTCTGAAATAGCCGGAAGAAACGAACACAGGCTCAGTTTTTCCGGGCTAAAAACGCTGGCTGAAGAGCTGGGTATGTCCCCTGGAAACAAATGTATCAGCGCACAACTCGAAACCGCATCCAGTGAATTTTACCGAGGTTTTTTACAAGGATTTTTTGACGCAGACGGCTCTGTTCAAGGCAGTCAAAGCAAGGGCGTCAGTGTTCGCCTGGCTCAATCAGACCTTCCCCGCCTGGAAGCTGTGCAACGTATGTTGCTTCGACTCGGCATTAACTCGACCCTCTATCGTAATCGTCGTCCGGCCGGCATAACCAAATTGCCTAATGGTAAAGGCGGTGTCGCTGATTATAAAATTTCTCCCCAACATGAACTGGTTATCAGTGGCGATAATCTTGCCGTATACCAAGAAGCCATCAACTTTACCGATTGCAACAAAGCCGCTCAACTTGAATTTGCTTTAAAAAACTACCGTCGTTCATTAAACAAAGATCGCTTTACCGCCACGATTGAATCGATCACGCCTGATGGTTGCGAAGATGTGTTTGACATACAAGTTCCCGGCATAAACACCTTTGATGCCAATGGCTTACACGCACATAACTGTGGTGAGCAGCCGTTGCCGCCTTACGGTTCTTGCCTGTTGGGCTCCATCAACCTGACCCGTTTTGTTAAAAAACCTTTTACTCAAGACGCGTATTTTGATTGGGATACTTACCGCAAAGCCATCCGGATTTTTACACGGATGCTGGATAACGTAGTCGAAATCAATGGCCTGCCCTTGCCCCAACAACGTGAGGAAATTATTGGCAAGCGTCGTCACGGCATGGGCTATCTGGGCTTGGGCTCAACGGTTACCATGCTGGGCATGAAATACGGTGACGCGCCTTCCTTGCATTTTACTGAAGAAGTTACCAAGATTTTAGCCGTAGAAGGTTGGAAAGCAGGCTTGTCACTGGCAAAAGAAAAAGGCCCCGCGCCCATTATGGAACAGTTGTTTACTGTCACGGGTGAAATGTTGCACAAGCGCCCTGAAATGATTGCCGATGGTTATAAAGTGGGCGATGAAATTGCCGGTAAACTATTACACGCAAAATACAGCCGCTATATGCAACAACTGGCTAAAGAAGAACCTGAACTGATTGTTGCACTCACTGAAACCGGCGCCCGCTTTACCCATCATAGTTCCATTGCACCGACCGGAACCATTTCCCTCTCCTTGGCCAATAACGCCAGCAACGGCATAGAACCCAGTTTTGCGCATCATTACTCACGCAACGTAATCCGTGCGGGTAAAAAATCCAAAGAAAAAATTGATGTGTTTTCTTTTGAGCTGTTGGCTTATCGTGAAATGATCAATGCCAATGCCATGCCTTACAGTGACGATCCCGAGCAAAAACTACCGGATTACTTTATCGCAGCTGATGACGTGACGCCCAAACAACACGTTGATATTCAGGCCGCCGCGCAAAAATGGATAGACTCTTCCATCTCCAAAACCGCTAACGTGCCCACTGACTTTCCTTACGAAGAGTTTAAGTCTATTTACGAATATGCTTACGACAAAGGCCTGAAAGGCTGCACTACCTTCCGCTTTAATCCTGAAGTATTCCAGGGCGTATTGGTTAAGGAATCTGATCTGGAAAACACCACCTATCAATTCACCTTGGAAGACGGTGAAGTGATAGAACTAAAAGGTAATGAAGAAGTTGAATATGATGGCGAAATGCACAGTGCCGCAAATTTATTTGATGCCCTAAAAGAAGGCTATTACGGTAAATTCTAACTTATCTGTAGGGGCAATCCCTTGCGGTTGCCCCACCGCACAAAACCAATCAGGAAAAATATCATGGCATACGCAATTAATAAAAAAATTATCAGCTACAAAGTTATCAGCAACGAAGACAAAGCCAACGCAGAACAAGCCAAAATTGAAGCTGAAAAACTGGATCTGGAAAGCATGCATGAAAATGTAGCACGTCCGGAAATTCTGTTTGGCTCGACTTACAAAATCAAAACCCCGCAATCAGAACATGCGATGTATATCACCATCAATGACATGATTTTGAATATGGACACCGAATACGAAGAACGCCGCCCGTATGAAGTGTTTATTAACTCAAAAAACATGGAACATTTCCAGTGGGTACTGGCACTCACCCGGGTTATCTCTGCCGTATTCCGCAAAGGCGGTGATGCCTGCTTTTTGGTTGAAGAACTTAAATCGGTTTTTGATCCCAAAGGCGGATACTTTAAAAAAGGCGGCGTATTCATGCCCTCATTGGTTGCAGAAATTGGCTGCACCATTGAACAGCATCTAAAGAAAATCGGTATGCTACAAAGTCATGAGATGGATACTCACCAAAAACAATTCTTAAACGCCAAACGCAAAGAATTTGAAGCCATCCATAACGACACCTCAACACTCGACGAATCAGGCAGCTTTCCCGCCAAAGCCCTGCTCTGTGGAAAATGCCAAACCAAAGCATTGGTATTAATGGATGGTTGTATGACTTGCTTGAATTGTGGCGATAGCAAGTGTAGCTGACTTGTGAATCAGACAACCACCCTGCTTTTAATTGCCAGCCTCGCTTAATCCTATTAAAACAGGTCATTGTTTTTTGGTGATTAAAAATGCTGCAATCGTTGAGACGCGCAGGGGGGCATTAGTAATGACTATTCCAAAGGCCTTTATAGAGCAAAAAAAACTTCATGAAGGCTCAAAAGTTAACCTAATGTTAGAGGGCGATCATATAACCATTACTGCACCCACTAAAAAAAAGCGCTACAGTATTGAGGCGTTAATGGCTGAAATGACTGATGGATTGCCCAAGGTTGATGGTTGCGACGAAATGCAGGCAACTGGATTAGAGGTTAATTAATGGCTTACCTACCTAATCGCGGGGGATATTATTCACTTAACCTTTGATCCGTCTTCAGGTAAAGAAATGCTGGGCAAGCATTATGGTCTGGTTATCAGTGGCAAAGTTTTTAACAACAGTGGTCTTGCGATGATATGCCCTATTTCACAAGGTGCAGTCCATTGTCACCCATTGAAGTCATTGGATTGGCGCGTTAGAAAATCTGAATTTAAAGAAACAGCTCCAGATTTTATCATGACAGAAGTTAATGGGAAGCTTGAAGCTATCTTGTTTGATGGTTAGCAAATAACCAAATTTAATATCAAAAATCGGGGCTGGGTTTTGTTTTAACATATAAAAATGTAATCTTGCAAGACTTGCCCTTGATTCTTAAACGAGTGTCTTGAAAAAGTAAATTCTACCTTCAGCGATCAAGTAAAATCACTTTTGAAACCAAAATTTCAATTATTTGAAATTCCGCAGGTGTGACCGCGCGAAGCATATACATCCAAAAAACACAGCACAATTCTGTTTCAAAAAAACCATCAACACAACGATCCGGTTAAGCAGTCTCTCTAACAACCAAAGCATTCTGATTAACCCCATCAATCAGCTTAATCACCTTACCCGCGACACAAGGTGTCTTCCTTAGTGGGCTGCATGATTTCCACCATCATTTTTATGATGTGCCGTGGCGTTCTAAATTGTCCGTTAGTGCCTGCTGCGGCTATTTTAGAGAGCAGGTATTCGTAAAGATCACCTTTGGTATCCCTGTCATCCATCTGGATTTTATCGATCATCTGCACCACTTGATCCAGCAGCTTGGGCGTGGGAATCATAAAGGTGGCACCCTTCATAAAGCGGGCAAACACACCGACATCACTGCCCAACTGCTTCATGTGTTCAAAAGTAGTCAGATTATCGCTATCTGCTTGCGGATGGGTAAACAGCGCGAATAAAGATTCAGGGTCGAGGTTTTTAAAGCTGTTCCAGCGAAATTTCTTGTGAACGTCACGGTAGATAGGGTTTTCCAGACTGATACCGATGGTATTGGCTTTCTTTTCCGCTAACAATTGTTGTTCATCCAGTCGGCGCAGAAATAACAGAAACGTAAATTGTTCAATCACCGTCAGTGGATTACTGATGCCTCCTGTCCAAAATGCTTCCCATATTTTATCGACCTGGCTTCTGAGTTCACCCGTTATCATGCTGTCCTTTGAGTTTGTAGCATTGCGCTTACTTCTGTAATCAAAATTGGGCTATTGTACTCTTTAACCTACATAAAGCGGCTAATTGAATAGCAACAAGCCGTAAAATATTTTCCACTCTTTATCTCGGTCAATTCTGTTCCTTATTACCTACCGAGAACAGCCAAAATCATAAAAAAGTCTATACTCATAAGCCTATCGTGATGATGAATTTATCCGCCTTCTGACCATTGCGTCAGTTAAGGGAGTCTGAATAATTACAACCGATCAAGCATTCAAGCGCCCTAAAACACATGGGAAAAGCCGTTTTTTTGAGAGTTGAGAGAGAAGCTTATTGTGCGCGCACTCAAAAGAAGATTATTGAGTTGGTACCCGATGCCCCGTTTCGGTGCTGATGAAGAAGCCCTGTTCTGGAATGAGATAAATTCCATGACACAGAAAGTCTTGAGCTTTGCCCTATTGTTGGGCTCGGCAGGTCTTCTAGTATTAGTTGTTATCGATATCTACATCAAGCACCTATCCGCAACGGAATTGGTTTGCAGAATCCTGTTAGTTATGGCGTTATCCGGTCTGTTTTGCTGGTTGAATTTAATCAAACCTTCTCAATCCGGCACCCGAATTACCTCTGCGACTATACTTGCAGCGAGTATTTCTGCCACGGGTTTGATTTGCATCCTGTTGGAAGACGTCAATCCTGAGTTTTATGCCAAAACGTGGCTCGGTCTTTTGCCGATTTATTTCATCACCTACGGTCAGTTGGTTATGCCAATTGGAGCAACGCTCTTGTTCGGCACATTGACGCTGATTGCCCTCCCGCTTACCGGCTACTTTATCGGCATCGAGGTTACCGCATTATTACCTTCTTGCCTGGCGCTATTCTTTGTTAACCTCTTCGGCTTTTTCTCCCGATGCCAACACGAAGCCTATTTGCGTAAGTCTTTCCAAATAAGACTCACCGCCGAGGCCGCTGCCGAAGAGAAGGCTTTATTTGTAAGGCAGGCCAGTCACAATCTCCGCCAACCCCTGCAAGCGCTAAGTTGCTATACTTCGGTTCTGGACAATGCGCTTTACCGGAATAATACCGAGGAAATGTGCAGTACAACGGCCAAGTTAGGGATTATTATTGATGAGTTGAACGATTCCTTCAACCGTATTCTCAATATTACTAATTTGGAAACCGGTATACAGGTTCCGTATATTACCGACGTTGAGCTCAATCCACTACTTGCGAGACTTGAAAATCAATATGCGCCCCAAGCCGCGAAAACCGGCTTGAAGCTCAAACTTCATTTACGCACGCAACCACCCTATAACGTGCAATCGGATTCCATCATCTTGCAGCAAATACTCAGCAATCTGATCAACAATGCCATCAAATACACGTCTAGCGGCTGGGTTTTGATTGGGACAACTTCAGTCAGCCCAACGCAGCTTGTAGTTCATGTCAGGGATACCGGAATTGGCATCCCCAAAAGCCAATCCGAAGCCATCTTTAAAGAATTTCATCGCGCTCACCGTCGCCGGAACGACCCTCACACAATCGGGCTTGGCATAGGGCTGACTTATGTACGAACAGCTATCAAACGTTTGCCGGGGCATTCTTTAAAACTCCAGGCCAAACCTGGCCGAGGAACGGATTTTCAGGTAAACCTGCCTGCCACCATGGCTCCTCCCTGCCCTTCGCAATTGCCTGCACCGACTCAGGCCGGGTTAACCGGGCTTTATGTGCTTCTGGTAGATGACGATGAAGACGTGCTGAACGCACTGGCCAAGCAGTTCTATGGCTGGGAGTGTTTGGTCGAAAAAGCCCGAACGTTAGATGATCTACGACAATTACTGAGCGAAAGCCACAGAATCCCGGACTTATTGATTACCGACTTCTACCTTGGCCGAAACGAAACCGCCCACGACATTATCGCCGCCATTGAGGCCGACTGCGGCTCCGTACCTACCCTGATTCTGTCCGCGCTGGCAATCTCCGCTAACGACAGGGGGAAATGCCCGGATACTGTTCTGTTGCTACGCAAACCGACCAATGCGGCGATCTTGCTGGAAACGATCACCAAAATGCTTGGGCAAGCAGAATACCGGGTAAACATTCATCAACTACCCACCTCCGGCATGCCAAACACAATGCCGCGCTCGTAAGCTTTGACCACCAATTCGGCTCGTCGAGCCACTCCGAACTTCTGAAAGATCGGGCGCAGATGATTCTTGACTGTCTGTTCTTCGATCTCCAGACGCCGCGCAATTTCCTTGTTGCACTTACCCTGAACCAGCCATCGCAACACCTCGAATTCACGCGGAGTCAAACCAAGATCCTGCGGATTTGAGACGGGGCGAAAGCTCGCGCTGATGCCTGCTTGTGCGTTTGAATCTTTGGTTTTGACCGTACCGATGCCAATCGCAGAAGCAGGTAAATAAGGATGCCCGGACAACACATCACGTAAGGCTTCGATAAATTCATAGCGCGAAACCGTCTTGGGAATAAAGCCCATCGCTCCCAAACGTAAGGACTCGAATACCAGTTCCTGGTCTTCCAGTCCCGAAAACATCACCACGCACAGGCACGGAAACTCCAACCGCAACTCTCTCAATCCGGTCAGTCCATCTTTGCCCGGTAATTGCACATCCAGAAGCACCAGATTCAATGGATTGCTGCGGGCAATCGCCAAACCTTCATCAATATTTTGCGCATCGAACACTTCGATATCCTGGAATATCTGCCCCAGCAGCAAGGCGATTCCTTCCCGGGCGCAAAAATGATCGTCAATGATGAGGATGTTCACGGAATGTCTCTTGGGCCCATGCGGCGGAGGTTAAGATTATACCGATAAATTCGAAATGGCTTATAGGTACTTTAGTACTGGTACGTAAGTGACATAGTATCGCATTATTAAAAAGCATAAACTCGCCACACGATATTCGGCAAGACTAAGGATAATCCGAATTAACTTATAAAGCTGTATTTATCAAGTTGGACTGTAATTTTTGGGGTAGATTTGGGTGGCTTCATATCGTGCGATAAATGGTGTGCTATTGGCGCTTGAGCATTTTTTTAAAACGCGCATACCCGCTGAGTTAAAAAATGGGCCAATAAATGCACGTATTGAATTGCTTGGCAGTGCCAGTATGGATAAAAGCATGGCCGGTAATGCACTGGGTATCTATTTGCACCGTGTTTCTATTGACCCGCATGGTCGTAGCCGATTTTTTTCGTCCCAAGGCACCGATAAAAATTCAGCGCCTGCGGCAGAGCTGCCAGTGAATTTACATGTATTGTTAATCGCATCCGGAACTAGCGCATCTATAGAAGCGAACTTGCTGGCTTGGGCGATGATTGCACTGGCAAATGAATCGCAACTTGATATTTCGCACCTGAGCGAATTTGATGAGGGTTGGAGTGAACGTGAGCTTGTATCTGTTACGCCGGAGGACTGGACCAGTGATGAGTTTCTAAGGCTCTGGGGGCTATTTGGCATGACTTACACCAACAGTGTTCCGTATATCGCTCGTACTCTTCGCTTGCGTTTGAACGAACAAATCACCCAAGGGCCTGCGGTTATTTCGCGTATTTTCCCAACGGGTGTTGCAGAAAGTTAAACAGGATCTTGACGAATTTTATGGCCGAAGAACCTACCGAATTTGAATTATCCGATGCAACTCATGTGCGCGTGTTGGAAACTAATCTCTTGCATGCAAGCGATGTAATTTATTGGCTGGACGGAGCATCGGCAAGCAACATCGTGGATATGACGCGGATTCAGCATTCGCTGGAGTTGACGCTTACCAAGAAACCGGCCGCACTGAAATCAATAAGTACTATTGGTAAAACGGCCTTTTGGTCAACCCCGACCACGCCGATGGTCTCAGGTACAACTACTGATACCCAGCGCCAGAAACCGGCAACTCAAGATTTTGTTGTGGCGGGTTCGATTGTGGATAATCGCGGGCGCTTTAATCCAGCGGCGTTTGAGTTCACCTTGGGCGGGGGAAATGGTCAAACAGTCGTGTTATTTCCAGCGCCTGCCGGTGTAAGAGTTCCCGCTGGCGGCGCACTTCAAGGACGAGTTGTTTTCGCTAATAACAGTATGCCTTTAATATGGGGATTGCTCAACCTGACTGTCACCATAGGTTTGGCGGAAACCCTGAGTTTTCAGGGGCAAACAGATGCAAAGGGCGATTTTATTATCGCGCTGACCCGATTGCCGCCTTTACCATTGAGCGCCACCGAATACAACGCCGATTTGACGATTAAAGGCTTAGCCAGTGCCAATGCCCGGCAGCCCGTCAAACTTGTCGATTTACTTGCTTTAAAGCTGGAGTCAACCACTGTTCCAGCTGATTTTGTAACCACTATCCCGCTTGTGATTCGCCCCGGCGAAATCAAGCGAATCAATTCCGTTAACAAAAGTTCTATCGCTGTACAAACTGCCTAAGGGTAATCATGAGGAGGAAACCATGCCTGAATATCTGGCTCCCGGAGTTTTTGTAGAAGAAGTAAGTTATCGCGCTAAATCCATAGAGGGTGTTGGCACAAGCGTGGCAGGATTGGTTGGCCCTACCCGTACCGGCCCTTTGCGTGGAAAGCCCGAACTATTAACCAGTTTTGCTGATTTTGTGCGCATTTACGGCGATGTCAGCGATTTGGCTTTTACGGATGGCACACTGCTTAATAATACCGCCATATCTGCCAAAGCATTTTTTGATGGCGGTGGCACCAAGCTCTTTGTGTCGCGTGTTGTTAGCGGCGTTAATAGCACGAATGCCAAGGGTGTTGGTAGTACTGCCACATTTGCGACAGCAATCGACTCTAATAGTGATGTCACTTTCACCAGTCGGTTCCCCGGTAAGCAAAGCAACTATACATTGGAAGTGCATTGGCGCGATAGCGAGAATCTCCTCAAAATCGAAAAAACCAGTGCCCCGGATGAGGGTGAAGTCGTATTCCTCGAAGCAACAGGTCTGACATCTGCTGTGCGCACTTCAGGTATTTCGGTGCGGGTTCCCGCATCGCGCTTTCCCATGGACTTCCGTGGTTTAGTCAAACGCAGCGGCGATCATTTCATCATTGTCAATAACCGAGCACAAATTACTGCCGGTGATGCGGCGACTACCACAGGAACGGATATGCGTGCCAATGGTGATGCCGATGGTGCGGAAGGCATTTTGATGTCTGCTGGCTTGCTTAATAGCGGCACTTCGAGCATTGCCTATACCCGTGTACGTGCCAAAGCGCCAAGTAGCGGCGCCTTGGCTAATGGTACATCGGCCGTATTAAATTTGAGCGCTATTACTAACATTAGTCCTTTTACGGGCGGCGCTTCATGGGGAACCCTTACCACCTTGCGCGGTACGTTGGATTCGACAGGCACTCAATTCACCCTTAACGGCAGCGGTTTAAATGTCGGCGTGGTGGTGGACTTAACCTTCCCTTTATCAGCCTTGGCAGCAGTGCCTTCCAGCGCTCAAGCCGTCATGATTCAACGCAATTTTGACCTGGATGTATACTCTGGGGGCGCTCATGGCGAGGTTATTTATCGGTATGCCAATATTTCCACATCGCCAACGGGAGTTCGCAGTTTGCCTTCGGTGTTGGCAGCAGTTCCCGCTAAACGCGACGACGCCCTTGCCAGCCCCGTTTGCTGTTCCTTGGCGGCAAGCGCAACTGGCGACGATGTTGTGGCAGCACTTTACAGCTTATTCGATCCAACCGCGCTGACGCCGCCGCCGTTTTCGGTAAGCGGCCCCCGTTATTTGATCCCGTTAACAGACGGTACTGATGGTACTGCGCCGGTCAGTGTGGATTATGGCGGCGAAGTTGATGAGGTCAACGGCAATACCGGTTTCTCTGCTTTTGAAGATATTGAAGATATCGCCATCGTCTTAACGCCTGCGGCAGCAAGTAACGCAAGTGCGCATCAAGGCATTGTGGTTGAGATGCAAAAGCACTGCCGTAAAATGCGTTATCGCGTAGGCATCGTGGACGCTCGTGATGGCATGTCGCTCTCTGAGGTACGTGATTTCCGCTCTAACTTTGACGATTCGCGGTTAGCGCTTTACTACCCTTGGGTGGTGATTGCCGATCCATCCGGTGTCAAAGAGACCATTAGAGTTCCGCCATCAGGTTTTGTTGCCGGGGTTTATGCCAATACCGATATTCAACGCGGTGTTCATAAAGCGCCAGCTAATGAGCCGGTTATTGGCGCTTTGCGTTTCGCGCAGGATATCAACCGCTTCCAGCAGGAGTTGCTTAATCCGGATGGCATTAACTGTCTGCGTTCCTTCCCCGGTCGCGGTCATCGCGTTTGGGGCGGACGCACCTTGTCGAGTGATCCGGAGTGGAAGTATGTCAACGTACGCCGTTACTTCTTGTATTTAGAACGCTCCATTGAAAAATCGACTCAGTGGGTCGTGTTTGAGCCTAACGGTGAACGCCTTTGGTCTAATGTGCGTACCACGATTGAGGATTTCCTATATAACGAATGGTATAACGGCCGCTTGCTGGGGCCAACCCCGAAAGCTGCGTATTTCGTGCGTTGCGACCGCAGCACCATGACCCAGAACGACCTGGACGAAGGCCGATTGGTGTGTGAAATTGGTGTTGCACCCCTCAAGCCAGCGGAGTTTGTTATATTCCGTATTGGCCAGAAAACTGCCGACGCCTAATCCATTTAATGAATCAATAAGCGAGGAAACAATTCATGGCTGAATTACGCGATACACCCTATAGCGTCTTTAACTATCAGGTTAATTTGGGCGATGGCACAGAGGCCACAACTGTGGGCGGTTTTTCTGAAGTCTCTGGCTTGAATGCTGAAGTTACCATTGCCGAATACCGTAATGGTAACTCCAAGACCAACTATGTCACCAAGATTCCCGCCATTAATAAGTCGGGTGACGTAACCTTAAAACGTGGTGTTATTGGCGCAGACAATATTTACACTTGGCTGGAGCAGGTTCGCTCCGGTGATGTAACTGCCAAGCGCAATGTAGAGATCAAGCTGCACAATGAAAACCCCGCCAATCAATCCGCTGTGGTGACTTGGAAATTATTGGGCGCTATGCCCATCAAATGGACAGGGCCGACGCTAACCGCCAAAGGCGGGAGTGATGTAGCGATTGAAGAGTTGGTATTGGCGGTCGAGCATATAGAACAATCGTAAGTTTATCTTATATGCAGTGATCGCACTTTCCTAGTTGTTATGTTTGAAGGTGCGATCTTATTCGATTTTTGTTTGGTACTGTTGTCGTGATTTTACAGGGCGATCACTATTCATGGACTTTCTTGGCGCACGCATTCAAATTAACCCTCGCCCCAACCAAAGCGAACAAATCGCTTTGGATGTGGGCGTATTGGGGCACTGTCCCGGGCGAGTACGTATTGAACGGTTACTAGCCTTGACGGGTATGCTTGATGACATGCGTGAGGCGGGATTTAGCACACGTGTTGATGACATATTGGAAGGTAAGGAAACAAATTTATATCACCTGCCTATACCTCTGCATTCATCGGCGGAGTTTGATGATGTTTTCCCCGATGCACACACTACAAGTACCCTCTACAGCAGCTTGTTAGCGGGTGATAAAGCGTGGCTGCCACAATGGGTTGAAGACTTTTTTGCCAATGGCGGCAAGCGGCTTTGGGTAGTGCGCGTACCTGAGTCCGAAGCGATTCAAGGTTTTTTCCCTGGTTATAGCTCGCCACTGGATGATGCTCAGAATTTGCATGGAATTGTGAGCTTATTGGTAATCAGCAATCTGGGTTTAATTGCCTTGCCTGATATGGAGCGACTGCAAATTCCGGCGCAGTTGCCCGATGTTCCGAGTAAACGCCTCAGCAATCCCGCCCCGCAATTTTTACCGTTAACCAGCCCATTGGATGACGGGCCTCGCGAGCAGCGCTACGGCAATGAGCCGCCCGATAGACCGGAGCCGCTGCCCCTATTGACCTTGCTACGGGAATTGTTAAGCTACACTGCCGCCCATCGGCCGGATGTTCAATTTTTATACAGTTTGCCGCTGGCCTATTCATCGAGTTTGGCTGCCCCCGCTATTGATAGCGACACGCTTGGCGCATTAACGGAAGCGCGCAATATCCCCGATGCCTATTTGCTACGCCAAGTGCAGTTACTTTTCCCTTACTTGCGCTCCGCAACGGTTGAGCTCCGTAGTCCGTCAGGTGTTATTGCGGGAGCCATAGCCGCGTCGGCCCAAACCCGGGGTATTTGGCGCTCGATTGGCGGCAGGACATTATTTAGCATGGCACAACCTTATCCTGCACTTGATATGCAGCAAACCATCGCCCTGCGCGAGATGCCGGGTATTGGCATTCTCAGTCAGCGCGTTGGACAGCTAACGCTGGATGATGAACGCTTGATGGTTCCTGCCTTACAGCGCAACGACTATTACCCCGGGCCCTATTCAGATCGTTTGAATGGCTTGCGTTCCGCCGAAGTTGTACGCTTTTTAGGTTATTTAGTCCGCCAGTTAAAGGCGCTTGGCGAGCAGCTTGTTTTCAATGTGGACCCTGAAGATCCACGCCCTCAAATTCTGTTGGAGCAGTTCTTTCGCAATTTGTACCGCGCGGGCGCGCTGCGCGGCAAAGTAGCGGAAGAAGCCTTTAGTGTAAGGCGCGACAGTGCCGCCGAGGGAGTTATCGCATTTGATATTCAGATAGCACCGGCCTATCCCATCGACAAAATTGTAGCGACTTTTGTCAATATTGACGGCGAATGGGCCGCAGGAGTCATTAATGGCTAATGAATCTCGGCCCTTAATTGGTAAGGAATTTGTCCCTTTTCGTTTTGAAGTGAATCTTCTGAATGGAGATGAGGTTTTATGCCGTGGTTATTTTAGTGAAGTTTCCGGCCTTGAGATGACAATGGAGCCCAAGGTCATTAGCGAAGGTGGCCGCAATTGGGGCGAGATCCAGCGCGTGGGTCAAACCCGCTTTTCGCCCATAGTACTCAAGCGCGGTGTCACTGACAGCACTGAATTGTTTAAGTGGTTTGATGTGGTCACCCGCGGTGGAAATTATGGCTACCGCTTGGATGGATCTATTACTGTAAAAGGCGCTCAAGCCGAAACTATTTTGACCTGGAAACTGAGCGATGTGCTCCCTACCCGTTTTAAGGGCGCGGATCTCTCCTCCACGGCCAGTCAGGTTGCCATTGAAGAGCTGACACTAATCCATGAGAGCCTTACCTTGGTTGCGCCGTCTATGAATGGTGCGGGTGATTTCAAAAGTGGCTCGTCAAGTGGTACGGGTCAAGCCTAGGGAATATACTGATGAGTGACATTGAAAAAGCCAGCTTATTTGATGTGAGTGGGCCAGCGGATAAGCCAAAGCAAAAGGGACAGGGTATTAAAGTACAATTTAATCCCAGCAGTCTAAAAGTGACATTGGCCAACTCGCTCAAAGAAAATGAGCGCAGCGGCAATACCCGCGCCACTCAGTATGTCGATAAAAGCTCTTCATCGCTGAGTGTCGAGCTGATTTTTGATACCACTCTTGATTGGGATCCGTCGCATGACGAAATAGATAAAAAAACCAAGAAAATAAAGGAAATACCCGACCGTCACAAAGATGTGCGCATACTGACGAAAAAAATCGCCTTGGCCTATATGTTTCAGCCCAAAGTGGGTAATAAGAAAACGGCGCCTAAACGCTGCATGTTTGTGTGGGGAACTTTTGCTTTTGTGGGAGTGATGGAAAGTTTTGATGAGACTCTCGACTTTTTCGCCAGCGAAGGAACGCCGTTGCGCTCAACGGTTTCTATCAAAATGACAGAGAGCCGTTTCCAGTTTGAAACCCGCGAAGCTAAAGCCGCCGACCGCGACACCCCAACCTTGGGCTCGGGTAGCGAACCTGTACCGAATTGGCGCGATCCCGCTATGTATAATGGCCTGGAGTCGCCTCGTCCGCCTTCAAGTTCAGCCATGTCAATGCCCAGCACCAGTATGGGTGAATCCCTCGGTGGCGGCGGTTTTGGCGGCAGTCTGAATGGAGGTCTGAATGGAGGTCTGAGTGGAGGTCTGGGCGGCGGGATAGGCATGAGTTCCGGCCTGGGAGTGAGTAGCGGGGCGTCTTTTTCGGCGGGGGCTTCCGTTTCCGGCGGCTTCTCTTCCAGTTCTGCAAGCTTTACCGCACCAGGGTTTAGTTATGGCTCATCCGGCTCCTTGGGGTCGGGTATTCCCGGCGCCTTTTCAGCGAGTATCACCGGCGGCGGATTAACAGCAGGCAGTATTGTGGCGGCTAATGCGAGCACTTCACGCGGCTCATTATTCACGGCTTCGGCTAGCAGCCGTTCCAGCACCGGGCAGGCAACGGCCAGTGCCAGTATCAGCTCGTCGGGCAGTGCGAAGGCGTCGGCCAGTATTGGGTTTGACTAGGTCATATTGATTAAGGAGTCGAAAACGTGCCTGTTTTTATTAACGAAGTGATCACCGAAGCCGTACCCAATGTGGTGCCGCCCTCCACGCAGCAACCTGCGCAGGACGCTATGCCCATCTCCCGGCCGGAATACGAGTTGATGAGTACCTTGAGTTTATTAAACGAGCGCCAGACGCGCTTGCAGTTTGATTAAGGAAATTTCGCGTCTATGTCCACGGATCAAGCCTTTGTCAGTGTCAGGCCGCAGATCAAGGTTGCCGGAACTGAAAACCGCGACTTGACCGAGGCTTTGACGGCTATGGTCATTAATGTACCGCTCTTGGGCATGGCGCATGCGGAGTTGACGGTGAGCAATTGGATCGCCACTGGCGATAACGCTGAATACGACTTTGGCTTTCAAACCTTAGGGTTAGGTGAAACCGTGGAGATAATAATGACTAACGGCGATGACAGCTCCAGCCGTTTATTTAAAGGCGAAGTAACAGCACTCGAAGAATGTTACGGCGAAGGTGCGCCACAGTTGGTGATTCTGTTGCAAGACAAATTGCACCGTTTAACCCGCACCCGCCACAGCCGCGTTTTTGAAGAGCAATCGTTGGATGATGTTGTCAACCGCATTGCCGGCGATGCTGGGCTAACCGCTGATGTGAATGTATCGAGTGTAGTCGCGACTTATCACCAGCTTAACGAAAGTGATTTGGCGTTTTTGCTGCGCCTTTGCGGTAGCCATGATATAGCCGCGCGCTTGGTCGACAACCAATTGCGGGTCAGGCCCGAGCAAGCGGATGCGGATCCCGTGGAACTGAATGCCAAGGACAGCGCCTTGAAAGTGCGGTTGATTGCCGATCTTAACCATCAACCCATCCGTGTGCAGGTCAAGGGGTACAATCTGGATAACGATGCGGAGGTCAGCGAAAGCGGCAATAGCCTGCGGCTGCCTGCTAATGGCACCACCGCTGCCAATACCTTGAGTAATCTGGGTTGGGATGGCGAAGAAATAGTCCCCCAGCCTTTTCCGCGTTCGCAGGGCGAGGCCGAGGCTTTGGCAAAAGCGCATTTCAACCGTGCGGCTAAACGCTTTATCAGCGGCGATATTCGCGCCATTGGCGAGGCGCGTTTAACCAGCGGGCGCGAGATCCAGCTCAGCGGTGTTTCGCCCCGTTTTGAAGGGCGTTACCAAATTGTGAATTGCGTGCACCGTTTCGACAGCGTTAGCGGTTTTGAAACACACCTGAAAGTGAACAGGGCGGATTGGCAGCCATGAGTTTAGTGAATCCGCACACTTTAGGGTTATTGCATAGCCTGCACATGGGGCAAGTGGTCGACAACGACGATCCGGACTCCCGTGGCCGCATTAAATTGCGCTTGCTCGCCAATGCCGTGGAAGTCTGGGCCAGTATGGTAGTACCGTCTGCAGGCACTGGTTATGGCTTTAGCTGCTTGCCGCGCATTAACGAAATTGTGGTGGTGGCGTTTATCACGCCGGAGCTACCCTTGGTGCTCGGCAGCGTGTGGAGCGGACAGAACTCGGTACCGGAAGATGCGGATGCTATTGAAGATCACTATGTGATTCGCACCCCCTCCGGCAGCGTGTTGGACTTTAACGACAGTGATGGTCCGCAGATCAAGTTGACCACGCCGCAGGGATATCACCTCACCATTAACGATGGCTCGGGTGGCGAAATCGAAATCAAACGCGATGGACAAAGCATCAAACTCAGTGCCAGCGAAGTAAATATTACCAGTAGTGCAACCGTATCGGTTAATGCATCGCGTGTGAATATCAGCGCCAGCATGGTGCAGGTGGATGCGGGTATGTCGCGCTTTAGTGGCGTGGTGCAGGCCGATACGGTCATCGCCAACGCCGTTGTAGGAACCAGTTACACACCAGGTGCGGGGAATATATGGTAACGGTAGTACAAAATGAAAAGCATCCGACTCGTTTGCGTGCCCCTTATTTCAGCGGCCAGGACGCTGCTGAATTGCATCGCTATTTTGAACCGGAATTTATTACGCGCTTTCAGCGGGATCTGCAGCGTCATCAGATAAACGCATCCAGCCTTGGTCAATGGAAACAGGAAGACGCCTTTAGCAAGCACGACAAAAAGCCGGTGTTGCGCTTGCCTATGCACAAAAGTTTTTACCTGGTGAGCTGTGAAGTGATTTGTGATCGCCTGGGTCACCCAGCCCTGGATCCGCAAAAAATCAAATCCGCCGGTTTTGTGATTCGCCGCCAAACCGCTCAAGGCGAACAGAGCTGGATGCTGGAGGACGACGAAGTCCTCGGCTGGGAGTCAACCCCCACGGGCCTGCGCGACCCTGATGTCAATCGCCGCTTTTGCTGTGATAAAGCCCCCAAATCAGCCGGAGTAGTCAGTGTGCCTATCGCCACCTACACCGGTGAGTTAACCCATCCCATGCACCCAATCAAAGTGTTTGATGAAAAAGGTAAATGCCACACTATCCTGCATGGCTACTTGCCCTTGGGTGGGACTTATAACTATCGATTGCCTCAAACAAAAGGCAGCCGGATGAATCCAAATGACGTTTTCGACGCTGAATCACTCGCGGATTTTAATCGCATTACCGCCGCGCAATTGCTCTGGCCATTTGGCTTCCGCCCCGTTAAAGGCGCCGCGACGGTGGATAAAACATGGACTGAAGACTGCGCTCGCGCGGTCAACAAAGGTAAGCCCACAGTCGCTTTTTTTGAACTGCTCAGAACCTTGGTAAACCGCTATCACCTGGGTGAGACGAACGTTGCTGAAAATGGCCGTTTGGAGGATTGGGCAACGCGCCAATATTTTTATAACGAAGCGCAGAACAACCAACTTAAGCCTGAAAACTTTACCGATACCACTCACGTCACCTTTATGAGTGCACGCCAATACAACCTGTTGGACTGGTTAAAGAAGCTGTTGGCCGAATCGCAAAATCGTCTCATTAATTATATGGCGCAACAAGAAAAAGCCGCTGATCTCAATGTGGAAGCTTTCAACTTTGCGCTTTTACCAGCGCCTGCGTCGGGCAGCTTAAGTTTTTCGTTATACATTAGCCCTGGCGATGCTCAGGAACTGCGCTCCTTGCTTGATCAGCGTGTACTGGACAACACTCTCAACAAGGCCAATGAAATCCCCCTGCCTAAATTTGGCCAAGGCAAAGATGACTGCTACCAAGCAGTGTCTTTTGTGCGTATTGAAGATACTTGCGGCCACGAACAAATCGTCTGGGCCGATGCCGGCGCGCGTACAGAGCTATTCCGTGTAGCCGCGCCTTTTGACGTTAACGCCAGTCGCCCATCGCTGATTCAGATGCCATCCCTTGGTGATCTGCGCGGCGGTTTCGCCAAGGGTGTGAGCATGATTACGCCTGCCGATACGTTTGATTTACTCGACAAGCTTAATTTAAAGAAAGGGGTAGGCCCGGATTTAGTCACCCCGAATGATTCACCTTCGCTCGGAATTCAGTGGATATGTTCATTTAGCCTGCCGGTAATCACCTTGATAGCCATGATTTTGTTGATGATTATGATCTCGCTGCTCAATATTGTATTTTTCTGGTTGCCTTGGGTGCGCATTTGTTTGCCTTTCCCAAGCATTAAAAAAGGAGGTTAGTTTTGGCAATCCCCGTACCCAAGGTAATGAACTGGCCTCTCGGAGGTGTCGACGAAAATGGCCGTCTCGGTTTTGCCAGCGACGATTACAGCGTGCGCGAAGTCATCCGAAATATTTTATTAACGCGGCCAGGGGAGCGCCTGCTGCGCCCGCAATTTGGCGCCGGCTTGCTGGATTTTATCCATCAACCCAATAACGAAACTACGCGCACACTCATAGCCAATGTTGTGCAAAAAGCCATAGAACAGTGGGAGACGAGAGTGATTGTAGACAGTGTCAGCGTAGTGCCTGACAGCGTCAGTTTGTCGTGCGTACAGATAGTGATTCGCTACCAGATGCGCTATGCGCGGCAACCGCTACAGCTCACGCTTGGATTGGATTTAAACCAGGTTTGAGGGGCACTAAGCCGCTAGTGAGTAGGGCGCTTCGCGCAGCAAATAAATATTAGCCAGATAGAGAAGATTGGAAGGACAGTATGCCATTACCCATACCTAATTTAGATGACCGCCGGTTTGACGATCTCGTCGCTGAAGCGCGCACTCGTTTGGCTAATCATTTGCCCGAGCTGACCCAAATTGCCCCAGGCGACCCCGTCCATGCGCTGATTGACTTGTTCGCCTACTTCACTGAAACCATGCTCTACCGCGCCAACCTTATTCCTGAACGCCAGCGCCGTGTAGTGCTCAACCTCTTGCAAGTGCCGCTGCGCAATGCTCGCCCCTCTAAAGGCGTTGTCTGCATAGATGCGGGGCCGCGCACAGTAAATTTACCTCCTCTGCTGCGCGACGGCGTTCAACTCAAAGCGGGCAGCCAAAGTTTTACGGGCGTGGGTGAATTGCAGCCGACACCGCTAGCCCTATCCGTGGCCATTAAAGAGCGCATTAGCGACGCGCAACTGGCCGACATGGGCTTAACACCTCAGGATTTGCTCGAGCAATACGGCCTTAAACGCGGCGAAAAACCACAGCCCTTTCAGCCACGCAACTTTCAACCGGGTTATGATACCCTGAGTCTCATCGATAGTTTGGACAAACTTTACTACCTTGCGCTCACCGTGCCCAAGCCGCTCACCAGCCAGCTTGCACAAGTGCGCGAAGCCATCGCGGGCATTACCTTGAATATCGCCATAGCGCCCGCAGACGATCTGGACGGCGATGAAATTAATTCACTCAGCCCACGCAAACTACTATGGGAGTTGCTCACCCAAATGGAGGATGGCAAGTTACTGCCGTTACCCTTGGAAATCGTTAGCGACAGCTCGCGCGGCGGTCGTCAAACCGGCGTGGTGCGCCTCCGTTTGCCACGCAACCCGCAATTGTTTGACTCTATGGGTGTCAGTGACCCTATGTTTGCCGGCCTTGGCGATTTACCGCCCGAGTTGCCCGCACCGCTCACCAGTGAGCGTGTTGCCGCATGGTTGCGCTTAAGTTGTCCTGATGACCCTGATTTAACCCTCGGCTATTTGGGCGTGAATGGCCTGAATATTCTGGGGCAAGGGCTCAAGCAGGATTTGATTGTCGGCGTTGGCACCGGCAATCCGGATCAAGTCATTAATCTGCCCCACAGCCTGATAGACCCGGATTCTTTTGAACTGGATGTGGAGGAAAGCGGCGCTTGGATACGCTGGCAGCGCGTGGACTTTCTGGTGGATTTGAACGGCAGTGACCGCGTCTATCGACTAGACACTGTGGCTGGTCAAGTCTATTTTGGCGATGGGCTTGAAGGCGGCAAACGCCCACCGGTGGGGATGCGTTTGCGTGCGGCCAGCTATCGTTACGGCGGTGGGACGGCCGGCAATGTGGCCGCAGGTGAAATCAAAGAACTCAGCGACGGCAGTTCACGCCTGAGCGTTCGCCACGAATGGCCCTGCAAAGGTGGTGTGGACCCGGAAACCGTCGCTCAAGCTGAGCGCCGTATCCCGCAGTTTCTAACCCATCGCAACCGCGCAGTGACCAAACAGGATTTTGAACTTCTTACCCAAAACAACCCGGTTAACCCCGTGGCGCGCGCCATGGTGCTGGAAGGTTTTTTTCCCGGCGCCAATATTAATGCCGTGCGCGACAATGTTCCCGGGGTGGTCAGTGTCTTTGTAGTGCCGCCACGCTACCCTGCCTTACGCCAAACCCCCAAGCCTAGTAAAGGGCTGCTAAAAGATGTGTTCGAGTACTTGTTGCAACGGGTTTTGATCGGCACCGAACTCTATGTGTTAAGCCCGGAATTTGTGCCCATCGCCGTGGGAGTCAAAGTAGATGTGTTAGATCCGGATACCGAGCAGCAAACCCTGCAAGATGTGCAAATGGCACTGGTAGAGTACCTTTGGCCCATTGCCCCCGGCGGCGCTCGCGGTGAAGGTTGGCCCATGGGCGGCAGTGTCAGCGTCAATGAACTGCAAACACAAGTCGCACGGGTTGCAGGCGTGCGGGAGTTTAGATCCTTGAGCATTTTTACCAAGGTGAGCAGCCCGGCAACGAAAAACACTCCGGCAACATGGCAGCGCTTGGGGCGCGATCAGTCGCTTAATCTCAAAAAATACCAGCTGCCTGAATTGCTCGGGGTCAGTGTGGGCACGGGCACGGGCGAGCCGGACTTGCCCGGCGGTTTGGAACCTCTGACCAGCACGGGCCTTGGAGTGCCTGCGCCGGTTATTCCTGAGGTGTGTTAATGGACAGTAATAACCTGCCTTATTTTTTGCTGCGTGAACCAGAGGACTTTGCACAAAAGTGCTGCCACCTGCAATGGGATAAGCGCCGCCAATGCCTAATGCTTGCACAAAACCAGGAACTGCGCCTGCCTCATACCCCTGTCAGCGATAGCCTGACCGCATTGGCTGCCGCTAAACCCCTGGTGTTTGATCGCTTTGGCCAGTTATGTCGCGTGGATGCCAGTGGCAAGCAACTAGAGTACAACGCTGGCCGTGGCTATTTGCCTTTGGCGGATGGCGAACTAAAGCCGGTTGATGTACCCAATGTGTTTGATTCTTTGGCCTATCACGACATTACCGGGAGCCTTAATGAACTGACGCTGGGCGCCGATGGGCGCCTGGCGGCGGGTTATTCTGCAGCAGCCCTGGACGCAAGTAATGCACCTGTCCAAAAACACGGCTTGTTAGTGTTCCATTTGGCAAAGCGCTGGCAAGCCGCCGCTGAATTACCCGAACCGCCCTTGCGTTTATGGGTCGCACCCGATACCAGTATTTGGTGCCTGAGTTCAAGCTTTCTGATTCAGTGCCTTGGCGAACCGCTTCCACACACGTATATTCCCCGTATTGATCGCTTTGAGCCGGTGGCTATAAATCCGCATCCGCTGACCATCATCAATCAATACAAACTGAAAGATCTCAATTTGCCGCTGCTGGCCGCAGCTGAAACCCCCCTTGCTCTCTGCGGTGATAAAGATCAGCTTTACCTCCTGGCCTACCAGGACTCCGGGGCGCAAACCATTATCACCCTGCCCTTGAGCACCAATCGCCTCAATGCCAAGCGTTATGAGGTGGATACCGCCGTACCTTTTGCGGTGGATATTGGTGTGCCCGGCACCGGGCGTTTAGCGCTCTTGTCGGTTCAAGAAACCGCGGATACGGGTTATGTCAAACGCGATTGCCCCGTAGTGCAATTGGATTGGGACAAAACCACTGCGAAAGGCGCGGCGCGTTTGATTCGTGAACGTTACCCCATGCTGTCGCAAGCTGGGGCGCGCTTTATCGCCAGTGGCGATGATGTGTTGCGCTATCAAGCCAAGGTGGAAGCCGGCAGCGAAGAGGCCGCATTGGGTTTTAATATTCGCCCGCGCGAGCTTCATACCTTGCAGCGCCCACGCTACTTCCGCTCGGCCAGGGCGACGCTCACACAGGAGCTGGATTCCGGCCAGCCCAATTTAATCTGGCATCGGCTTTATCTGGAAGGCAGCATTCCACCGGCAACGCGTCTGAAAATCTACGCCAAAACCTATAATTCCCAAAGCGAACGCGACTCCACCCCGTATTTGGCTCAGCCTGATTGGGTTTGGTGTAGCCATCGTTCCGATCAACCTTTCGGCAAGGGTTTGCTAGAGGCCAAGCCGAATGAGCGCGGTTTGTTCGAGATATTGTTACAGCGCGGCCGCGGCCCGGTGCGTCGCTTGTCGGGACGTTATTTGCAACTTCGAATTGTTATGATAAGCGATGGACGCCACACCCCCTGCATACATGCACTTAAAATCTACTATCCACGCTTTTCCTACCAGGAAGCCTACTTGCCTGAGCATTTCCGGCAAGAGCAAACGGTTGATCCAACACAGGATGCTTTACCTGCGAACGGTGCCGATGTGCGTGAACGCTTGCTGACCGCTTTTGAAGCGGTATGGACACCTTTAGAGGGGCAGATAGCCTCCTCAGAATTGCTGATTCATCCCGAATTTACCCCTTCGAAAAACCTGCCCTGGCTGGGTGAACTCTTGGGGCAACAACTGCCCGAGCAATGGCCTGAAGCGCGCCGCCGCCGCTGGCTGGCGCAAACCGGGGAATTACAAACCTGGCGCGGCACCCTCTACGGCTTGCAACTCGCCCTCGACATTCTTACCGATGGCGCGGTCAGCCGAGGACAGGTGCTGCTGGTGGAGAACTTTCGCCTGCGCCGCACCATGGCCACCATTCTCGGTGTGGATATGAGTGACGATGAGCACCCGCTCACTCTCGGTACAGGCATGAGCGGCAATAGCATCGTAGGTGATAGCCTGATTCTGGCAGATAAAGAAAAGCGCGATTTTCTTGCCCTATTCGCACCGGAGCTGGCTAATAACATAAAGGATCAAAAAATTGTTGCCAACTTTTTTGATCGCTACGCTAATCAGGTGACCGTATTGCTCCACGGTGATGCCAGGCGTTTGAAAGAGGTAGTGAGCGCGGCGCTAGTGCAGCAAATGCCCGCACATCTGGATTGGCGTGTAGTGGAAACCGATTATCCTTTTGTACTCGGTCTATCGCCGCTCCTGGGCGTGGATACCTTTATCGAGCGCCGGCCGCCGGCGCGGCCAGTGATTCTGGATGACACTTATTTAGGGTACGAAGGGTTATTGAAAAATCCCGCCGCGTTCTCGCCGCGGGATGTGAATTCGCGGCAACGAATTCAATAAACCTATTTCATTATTGGAGAACGGAGCAAGACATGAGCGACTTTGGTGAAGATACAGATACCCTTAAAGAGGATGCTACTTTTGAGCAACCTCTGCGCCGTGTGGCCTACGAGGCCGGCATGTTGTTGGGTTTGGAGGCCACCCGCGACGAGCAATCCTATCACCGTCGCAGGCTTAATCGCCACCAGTATTGGCTGCAAGGCCATGGCACTTTGACGGGTATGTGCGTTGCTATAGAGCCTGCCAGCGCGCTCAATAATAACCCCATAGCCACACGTCTTTCGGTTAGCCCCGGTATCGGAATCGATGGCTTAGGGCGCGAGGTCTTGATTCACGAAGCCTATGGCATTGATCTTGGCGACTGGCTTAAAGTCCAGAGCGCCGCCAAGTTGGAAGAAGGCTATGACGATATCAACAAGCTCCTGTGGTTTAAAGTCACTGTGCGCTATCAGGAAGTTTCCGTGGGCTTGCAACCGGTGTTGGCGCGTAAGCTGAATCTCGGTACCGACGCAGTACAGCCTAGTCGCATGGCGGACAGTATCCAGTTGGAATTGATTCCCGAGGTGCCGCCAAGCACCGCCGAAACCCGCTACGCCCCCTGGGCTGCTCACGATCCGGTCGCTGACGCACTCCCTGAAGCACTTACCACGGCAGAAACCGACTACCTCAATCAAGTAACGGCCAACAACGCAGCGGCAGGCGCCCAGTTACAGCTTAATGCCCGTTTGTTACATGCGCTCACCGATTCAGGAGTCAGCGCCCAGTTGGCGGCGGACCAGTTGGAAGAAGGCTCGCGCCTATTGCTGGCGCGGTTATCCATCAGTGTTCCCGATCTCACCACCCTTCTTAATGCCACTGAAAATCAACAGGTGGTCAACCCCAATCTCATCAGCGTCAATAATCTGTTGCGGCCATTTTTGATGACGGCCAGCCAATTGAGCTATCTGCTGACTAAAGTATAAGCTGGCACATACAGGAGAATAACATGGCCATTGAATTGACATTCACCCCGTTAGGCACTCAATTTAAGACACTTATTGGTTTGGAACGGGTTACCGATGTTGACCCTCGGTTAACCCGCTCTTACTACTTTGACAGTCGCTTGTTAACCGCCGAAGATTTAAACCGCGATCAAATCTACCTTGATGGACGCTTGCGCGAAGTCGGCCAGGCATTAGGTTACGGTATTCTGCGCGGCTTAGAGACCAGTCTCAGTAACGTGGATGGCACTATTACGGTTAACCCCGGCATAGGCATTACTCGCGATGGCCGCGTGCTAGAACTCACGCGTGAACTGAGTATTGACCTTGGCGATCGCGCCACACTGTCAGAATTAAACAAGGGTAGTTTCCGCCGCATCGACCGCTCACTTTATGTGGTGGTCGTGCGTTACACCGAAAACGGCACTGATGTTGCCGAAGCATTTCCTAACGACTTAGGCGGTCAGCGTAATTTTCAATACGATGTTATCAGCGAGGGAGTCCAGCTTTCACTGGTGCGCTTACTGCAACCTCTAGGAAATCAGAATACCATCAGTTTGCGAGCTAATTTGTTGCGTGAATGGCTGGGTGATAATACCGGTGGCGGCGCCGTACCTGAAGATGGCGTCGCACTAGGTGTATTGGCATTTAGCAATGACAAGCCGCAATGGCTGGATACTGAATTACTACGTCAACCCCTGCGTGCCTACAATAAGGCAAGCGACTTACAGCAGGATTTAGCTCGCCGCTATGAAAACGTGTTTCGTGATTTATTACAAGAACGCACGCAAAGCTCATTAAATAGTGACTTTGCCGCGTCTGATTATTTCCGCCTCTTGCCGCCTGTGGGCTCGCTCCCGAAAGATGCGATTGACCCAGTCACTGGTCGGCAAGGTTACTTTCCTGAAAATTTCAATATATGGATAGCTCCCGTACGCGCATCTGATATTGAGCTTTTGCGTACCGAATCAATGGCTTTACCCCCCATTGATTTGAGCTTGGGTGAACCTATCGACATTATTGTATTAGCGCCGTTGCCTAATGCTTTATATGGCCAATTTGCACAACGACTGGAGCGTCCAACCATCAATACCAATGCCATTAAGTTTTTACCCGCACAAGATTTGCTGCGTTTGCGCCTATATCCACAGCGCCCTGTCCACGAATTAAATACGGACAAAGGTACTTGGCAAGACATTTGGGATCGGGTAACGCAGGATCAATTGTTTTACATTCGCCGCCCGTTGCGTGCTGCCGAGACTCGCTTAAGCGGCATAGTGCTTGCTCAGGGCGTGCCGGTACCTGTCGTCCCACCGCAATCCTTACCTACGCCCGCAGACCGCGGGTTACTACAAAATGAAGATGGCGCTTTTCTCAATCGCACTAACCTCCATTTATTAGCGCGGTTGCGTCCGGCGCAAGGCGATAAAGGCGTGACAGCGGTCAATGCTATTCAAGCGGGGTTTGCGGGGAATGCTTTGATTACCCAGCAAATCTCAAGCGCCTTGATGCGTATTGAGCGTGCCTATGACACGGTATTGTGGCAAACCCTGCTAAGTTTGACTCAAAGCAGCCAATTGGCCAATTTTGTCGAGCAATTACTGGACACCGCCAATGCCGATATTAAAACAGGCACTTTGGTCGCCAGTCTGGGTACACGTTATAGCTTGGACGCTTCACTTATCACCGAGTGGAGCAACATCGCAAATGCCTAGCGCAAGCGGTGAATGTGAGGCTCGGTAGCGGTCAACAATTAAACCATTGTCTTAAAGGTAAGCGTTATGAATGAAATATTGCTAACACCTGGCATACCCAGTCACAGTGATCTGGAGCGGCTTAATTTATTTGCCGGCCGCCACATGGGCGAAGAGGAGTTTGATCGCCAGCAAGCCTATGCTGATAGGCGTATGGCACCACTCTTGGCAGGATTCCAGCCGGGTATTGTGCAGGGTTTGGATGTTCGCACTACGGCTTTGGGCGCTACGGGAGATGGCTTTACGGTTAGCCCGGGTCTAGCCGTTTCAGACAATGGCCAAACACTCGGGCTTTATTACCCGCTGCGTGAATCCTGGAAAAAATTGATTGACGATTACCTGAACCAGACCAAAGCACAGAGCGCAACAGGAATATTCTACCTCACATTAATCCGTTCAAGCCGCTATGTGGATGCTGATACAGGCATACATCCTGAACAGCGCACAGAGTTTGACCCCACCCGTGATGCACGTTTGCTGGTAGTTGGAACCTTGGGCTTAAAGCGTTTGGCAATGGCACCGGAAGCGGCTTCCGCCAACCGTGAATTAGTAGAGAACTGGGTTGCAGCCAATCATGTTGAACTCGAATTTTTACAGTCTTGGAAAAATGCCGTTCCACTTGGGCTGGTTGCTATTCAAAGCGTGGGTAATTCTTATACCGTTAATTGGTTTTCCCCAGCTGTAGGCCGTTATGAAGCCGTAACCAACAGTGGTTATTATGTGCTCCTCAAGCAAACCCGCGATGCCTTTCGGCGCTTGCGTCTGGCGGCAGGCAATCAAACGGTATTAAGTATAGGTGATTATATCGCTGCCAATTTGCATTTGGATTTTTTACCGGCCGCAGGCGAATTGCCGTTAGAAATCATTAAAAATATCGCCTCGCATATTGTAGCGCCCAGTATTGCTTGGTTGCCGCCACACATAGCGGTAGACATGGTGCCCGTGCCTGAGGAGTCCGTTGCCGCGCTGATTGACCACAATCTTCCTCGCCGTGTGGTGGACTTACGGCAGGCCGCAGGTGAGCGCTTGCGCTTGATGCTTGCTGTGAACGAGCCCGATTACAAGCCGGATTTATTGGATATTCCACAAACGGATCAGCAACTTATCAGTGATGTGTTTCGTTACTTTACACGCGCTTATGATCAGTGGGGCGAGTGGATGCGTCAATTTGATTATCTTTACAAATTGCTTGAAGCCAGTGCTTTGGATATCGCCACAACAAAATCGTTAGATTTACCCAAGCCATTAGATGCACCGCAATTACCGCACAGTTTTTTTACTCAAGTTATTAAAGAATCACGCACAAATGTAGGGGTTGATGGTCAGGACAATCCACTTTACCCATACAGCCTTGGGTTACCGACCTTCCCGCAGTTTTATAAACAGTGGGGACAGCCAAACACCAATCCAGTGTTACCAAAACCAATTGTGACTCCTGATCACAACGGCATTGTTATTCAATATGCTATAGCCCGGGTTGATCTTGAAGACTTGGATAACCAAATTCGGGCGCTGCGTTCGCGCGTAGAAAAAACCCGCGATTATTTACTGTTACAGCGTCAGCAATTGGACAGCCAAACCGTTTCACTTTCCGCTCTAGCTGGCGGTGTCGCTGGCGATGGATCGGGTTTGCAAGTGGCGCGTTGGTTGCCATTTACCAGTTTAACGGCAAGTAAAATATCAACCACACCCCCATTAGCAAATGCAATAAATGGCGATACTGCAACAGCAGCATATACCATTGCAGCGATTAATACAAATAGTGCTGCGGCATCGCTTTTTAGCAACGCTTCTATTGGTTTTCTTAACTACAACGCAAATGCATCCATTGCCAATACGGCACAGCAACTCCTGGCGGATAATAAAACCGTAGCAAACAAAAATTTGGTGTTTGCCAACACGCTACGCCAATCGCCCACGGTGTTTTCTACTCTGCAATTTAACATGAACAATTTGCGTTTAGACCGCATTGCACAAGCTCCAAAACAAGCGCTCACAAAGCCTTCGTTTGAAGCTAAAGAATTTCGCTTTGGCGTTTTGGAACATATTAGCCCTGAAACTCAGGAATACAAAAAAGCGGCTCGCGGGATTAATGAATTAATTACCACCCTGGAAGGAATGTTTGATAAAGCAGAGGCGCAGGTTATCAAAGCGCAATTACTCAGTTACGGCAAACCGCAAACTTACGAAGAAATTGAAAAAGCTGCCAGGGATAATCACGAGGAAATTGCCCCTAAACTTTATGAAGCGCTCTTTAATGCAGGCAAAATTATAACTCGCCAAATCGCTTATATGGAGTCTCGCTATGTCCGTATTGAGTCTGATTTGGAAGGTAAATTGCGTGCGAGGCTTAATAAGGAAACTGAAATCGAAAAATTGATTGCCCTGATTCGCACCGGAACCGAACAACTGGCCAGTATTGATAAACGCCGTATCGAATATTTGGGCGATTACGGTGTGGTGCAACGTTTGCTGGATGATGATTGGCTTAAGGTTAGTAAACTGGATCTGGAGCGCACGCGGGTACTCACCCAAGGTGTTAAAGGGCTTTATTTCATCCGCGTATGTCAAACGCCTGTAGGTTTGCCTTTGGCCGATCCTTTACTGCTACGCTATGGCAAGGCGAGCGATATAGTTCCCGGTTGGAGCACAGAAGAAGACCCCGATTTGCCGGATGATATTGATGATTTCTTCGATACAGTGCTGGAACTGCCAATGGATGATTGGTCGGTATTGCGAATTTTAAAAGTGCATATCCCTGCGCCCGACCGCCTCGAATATATTGACAGTATGCGCACGATGCGGCTGCAAAGCAAAACCACTAAACAGGTCAATGCGAGTGTGCAGCAGACGGCAAGCAGCCCGGTGAATTTAAGTTTGGCGGGAGTACGCATGCAAACTCAAGCAACCTTACGATTGCTGACGCAGGCGGTGATGCCTATTACTGAAGTATCCAGCAGGATTCGTCAGGATATGGCTGTCAAAGTGGTTTCACTGGCTGACCTGCTCGGCGGAACTCGCGGCGTACTGCAAAAACAAGCGCAAACCTTACACAACCGTTTGGAACAAGCTGTAGCGGGTATGCTTGAAAAACTGAATGATTTACCGCCATCTATCCGATTACAATGGGCTCAGCTCGCTGAAGATGATCTTTTGCCGCTAGAACGCGTTGAACTTTGGCCCGGCCTGGAACGCGCCGAGCGTGAGGATTTCAATTCGACCCGCACAATGGCCGAGTTAGTGGCTTGGTGGTTCCGCCAGCTCGATAGCGAAGCCTCGGCTGCAGGGCACAGCGCTATGCGCAATATGATTCGCGCTACCTTGATTCATGCTTCGCTGGGCGATCCCGCAGAAATCCTCCAAGGCCAGGTGCAGGTTCCTCCTCGCCGTTTGCTGGTGGGTGAACCGCTACGAATACAACTTAATCGCGCCCCAAAAGCAGGTGCCGTATTGCACCTGCTGGATGCACAGCAGCAAGTCGTTGCGCTCCTGAATGTCTATGATCACGATGACAAAGGCACCGTCGCTAAAATTACCCAAGTAGCGCAAAAAGATATTTTAGTCACCACCCAGTTCCGCGTAGTGGCCAGTAAAGCTACTAGCCTCTTGATTCGTTGAGTCAATGCAGCGTGAGTAGGTTAGGCGCAGAAGATATTACCATTGACCGACTGCGCGTGAGTGGCGATAAACGCGCAGCTCATAGCCTTGCACGCGAATTAGAGCAGGAAAGTTGGTCTCTGCACTTGCCCGCCAATAGGCGCAACGCATGGATTTTTGTCCGCGAACTACAGGTAACAGGAAATCAACGCTTATTGCGTCAGCAAACGGCGCAGCAGTTAGCCGCCTTAATTGCCCTCGCGGTGGATGGCCGTCATGCGAATGCCAATGCCTCCGTAGTCTGTTTTTCATCTTTACCTGAATTATTGGCCTTTTTACTGCGCGACCTCGCCCTTGGACAAGCGGCGGACAAATGGTACTGGCAACACTGGAGTTATCTGTTGCGTACCAATCGTGAGCAGGCCATCGCAGAATTACTCTGTGAAAACCCGGCTGAATTGCCTGCAGTAATGGAACAACTGGCAGCGCTTGGGCAATTACGAAGAGTTTGGCAATTCGTTTCTGCTGCTACCGCCGACACCATCATTCGACAATTGGCGAGCTATTATCATATTCCTTTGCCGCTACTTGCAGTTCCAGCAAATAGCCCGACCGATCTGTCCATCCAGCAATCGGCACAGCATCAGTTTCAGCAGCATAAAAACGGGTTACAGGGTTGGCAACCGCTTTTGACAACGCTTCATCCGGGTGATGTCCGCTGGGTGTTGGCCGCGCTCATCAGTGGCATAACGCATTGCCCATTGCTGGTTATACGCCGTCCCTCTGCGGTAGCTAATGCCTTTAAGGCACAGTTTGACGAATCTCATTTTGCCCAGGATAAAGCCGCGCCGCCTCTTGTTACAACGACGAATTCCAGCGAACATCCACTTGCTAACTTAGTAGAGGATATACAGCACAGCGATAACTCCCCTGCTCCGCTGAGCAATCGCAAGGACTCAACAATCACAGCACCGAGCAATGCTGCCAACGAGCAAAAAAGCCCCGCAACGGCAGCCAAGAATTCAGCGCCAACATTGACTGAAGTGTTGGTTCAACCAGCTATATCGCAGCAAATAGCGGCTTTTACGCCGAAAAATCCACCTATAGCTGTGCTGCCAAGCGCTGACCAGCAGGTTGCTCCGGCGGGTGAATTACCGCCCATGATGGAGTCCTATGACCCAATTCAATCGCCTCCGACCATCTTGCCGGTAAACCCCCATTTCATGACCCAATTGGGGGGCTTTTTTTATATGATCAACGCTTTACGTGCCATCTTGACGCCTGCATTTTTAGCCAGACAGTCGCTTGCCAGCGGTTGGTTGTGGTTGTTTGATTGCGGCCGCTTATGGGCCGGGCGGCTTGGCCTTGAACTGGATCAACCGCTGTTAGGTTTTGTCGCCTTAACCATCGGCTATGACGATCACCAATCGCTGGCTGCACAGCCTATATTCCCTGAATCCCTGGAATTATTTACCGAGCTTGAACAGTGTTTGAGCGCGCAAGCTTTATGGGCTGATGCAGGAGCGCTCGCTATTCCCGCGCACGTAACAGCGGATGCCAGCCATATCGATGTGTTTTATGCGCTCAATGCTGTGCGTCTGGATATTCGCTTGGCTGGTTTGGATGTAAATCCGGGTTGGGTTCCCTGGCTGGGCAGGGTAGTGACTTTTCACTATATTGAATCCGTACTCCAGGAGGAAGAACACCATGCAGGCTAAACCGCAACGCAAAGCCACAACGGCAATAGCCCTTGCTGAAGCCCGTGTCGATCAATGCTGGAGCGATGAACTGGAAGTATGGGTATACAGCGGCTTACTGACATTTTGGCGGAGAGCTTTACCTACCGATAGCGGCATCTATACTCTGATTCAGGCTCGAATATGCCAAGTGCTCGGCTCGGCAGAAGAGCCCGAATGGCAAATGGTCAACCAGCGTTGGCAACAGTTGACTACCGGCAACCAAGCCGCAATCTCTGCCGCTTTACCGTTGTTGCAATTGGTAAAAGATTATCAGCTCAACGCAGGTCAGTTATTTACGCTCGCCTTGGTGGGATTAGTGGAAACCAGCCATTGGCTCAATCTTATCTTGGCGGAATTGCAAGCGCCTGATAACAAGCCTCGCCCTTGCGTACATTTGGTTTGTGCGCTTTTGGACTGCCTGTTTGGCGAGACGCAGTTGCGCAATGCACTCGATGTTGCCGAGCAACCGCTGATTAACGAGCAAGTGCTGATGTTAATGGGCGATGTACCGTTACCCCTACAACGGCTGTACCTGAATCCCTTTCTCTGGTCGATTCTGTTAGGGCGTTCTACTTCTTGGCCTCAGTGTCGGCTACAGCCATTATCGGCTCAACCAGATTGGTTATTGCCGCCTTCCGCCCTTGCCGAACTACCTTCCTTGGCAGGCTTGCTAACCGACAACTCAAGCTTTCAGGGCGTGGTGGTACGTGGTACTCCCCATACAGGACGTGGCTTGTTTAGCCAGCGTTTAGCGGCAGCCATGCAGTTAACCGCCATTGATACGCCCTTGGAGGTGTGGCGTGATCAGCCTGTATTTGCCATAGCCTGCCGCTATGCGCGTTGGTTGCCTGTGTTACGTCCCAAACTCGCACCGGCAGATGCACTGCGTTTTAGCCCCTCCAGAAGCCCGCTGGTAGTCATTTTAGGTAGCGATGGGGCTGTTGAAGGCGATATGTTGGAAGTCGCTTTAGAAACGCCTAATCAGGCAGAACGCCTTGTAATCTGGCAGCAAGCGCTTGCGGAGGAGGCTGATCCGGCACTTTGCCGACAGCTAGCCGCCAGTGCTCTTTTAAGTGCTCGCTCTATCCAGCTTGTTGCCGAACACGCCTGCCAATTAGCACGCCGTCAGCAACTCGATTTGGCTTTAACGCATATCGCGGAAGCACGCCGCAAACGAGGAGCTGACAAACTGCGCCTCTTGGCTCAACCCATCACCCGCCAGGTCAGTGCCGAAGCATTGGTTTTACCGAACATGGTGGAGCAATCCCTGGACACAGTGGTACTACGCGCTTGTAAGCGCGAATCTCTCTGGGAACGGTTGGGCGATACCTTAAAAGTTACACCGAATCCCGGAGTGCGCGTACTCTTTGTGGGTGAAAGCGGTACAGGTAAAACCCTAGCCGCAAGTTACATAGCCACCCGTTTGGGTTCGCCGCTGTATCGGGTAGACCTGTCAGCGGTGATGAATAAATACATTGGCGAATCCGAAAAAAACCTTGCGCAACTGCTGGATCAAGCCGCCGCGAGCGATGTGGTTTTATTGTTTGACGAAGCCGATGCGCTCTTCGGTAATCGTGGTGAAGGACAGGAAAACGGCGAGCGTTTCGCCAATATGCTAACCAACTTTTTGCTCACCCGCATTGAGTCTCATCCCGGCATTGTCATTCTTACCACCAACAGCCGCGAGCGTATTGACAATGCCTTCACTCGCCGTTTAGATAGCATTGTTGAATTCCCGCTGCCGGGCTTTGAGGAGCGCTTGCATCTGTGGCGCAGCCACTTCGGTGAGCGCGGCCCAGGCGAAGATGTCTACCGCCACCTCGCCAGCATCTGCGATCTGGCTGGCGGACAAGTGCGTAACGTGGTTCTCACTGCTGCGGCTTATGCTCAGGACAACACCATTACCAACGCTAATTTACTCGAAGGTCTGCGTGCGGAATATCGCAAACAAGGTCGGGATTTACCAAAAAAACTGGAAGGGCTTGCCTAGCAAAGCTTGTAAAACTAAAGAAACAATTATGACCACTCAATCGCTAAACCAAATTCTTATAGTACAGCCGCAATGTCCATTCATCGACATTGCACGCATACTGGCGCAACTCGGCTGGCAGCGCGACCCGCTCGACATGGCAGCACCGCCCTTGATTTACGGTGAACCCGAAGTCGCCACCTGGAGTTGGGCAGGCAACAAGCCTTTCGTGGTTTATACCTTCAACCCTGTGGTGAAAATGCGGGTACTGGAAGTTGCAACACTGCCACCTTCTTTGCGTCAAGCCTTGGCCAGTCAGTTACCACTTTTAAGTCCGGATGCAGTGGAATCGATGCTCGATTCTGATGATATCCGCGAACGCCTGTTAGGGCTTTGGGCAGCCCGGGAAACCGAGCGGGTGGATTTAATCGAACGCACACGCAGCTTAACGAAAGATGCCGAGCCAGTGCTAGCCGAACAGGCGCAGGAGGTTTGTGCAAAATTAGAGCGTATCAACCAAGCGCGCACTGAGTTGCTGGTGCAAATGAAAATCATGTCTGAAGCCGCGCCTGCTTTGATTCGCCGTCTGGATGATCCCGCCTTTGTGCAAACATTGAAACCCAGCCGAGCTGATATTGAACAGTTGTTTGATGACGTTTTAATTGATGCAGCTCTACAGGGCATAGAAAAACTATTTGCAGATCCTAATCTGCGCCTGGAACATCTAACGCCCGATACGCGTATTGAAGTATTTGCATCTCCCGCAGGTCTATTGCGTTGGCCGAATATGCTCAGCAACAAATTCCCAGGCGGTTACCGCGATATTGCGGGTTGGATGAACCCCAGGCGTGTTTGGATGTGCTGGAAACTGGTGAGCCCTGCTGGCGATAGCACCCTTTACGATGGCTTGGTGTGGCTGGATGATAAGTGGCTATGGCTACCCAAAATCTTCCGCTATTTAACACCCACCCTGCTGACTCAGGCGTCAGCAAGCCTGCGTAAACATTAATGCCATGGCTAAAGAAGCAACTACTACAACCCGCCCTGCGGAATCGTCCTCACAGAGGATAGACAGCTCTTCTTTAGCGCCGCAAGCCAAAACCGAGGTGACGCTACTGCCTCCCGCTTACTTGAGTTCTAAACAAAAACTGGATCAGCCAAGATTAGATTCGAGCAACATCTCTACCCGTCAAACGAATTACAATTCGGCCGTCAGTAACGGCATCAAAAATCTGCCACAAAATCAAACTCCATCAGACCTTAAGCCACCTGTAAAAAAAACGCCCGTTGAGCCTGCAGCGCAGGATAAAGCTTCGAGCGGAACAAAAGCTCAAGGAGTGGCAAAAACTCAAGATGGCGACAACCTTGAGAAAAGTACAGCAGCCACAGCAGTAGGTACTGGTAAAGGCGCAGCAGGTCCAGCATCGACATCAACTGAAAATATTGAACAAAAAGCGCCTGTTCTAGCTGCAACAGCAGCGGAAACGCTTGCAACAGGAGCGGCAAGTGGTGCAGCAACAAGCGTAACAGGCGGCGCAAACGATGAAGATGACAAAAACATGGAGGTTGTGGTTGCCAAGTTACCTAACCTCGCCCCCTTGGTTACTCCTTGGGTATTCAGTCCACCTACGCAGGCGATTGAGCGGCGCAATGAAATCATTAAGCGTACCGGAACTTCGCCTGAGCAACATCACGCCAATGTCCGGCAAGCCACGGAACGTGCGACTGAAGCGGCACGTACCGCTCAGCGGCGCATGGTCTGGCAGTTGGGAAATGTAGCGCGAAGTACCCGTATCTCCATAGAAGATATGGCCGAAGAGATTCCAAAAGTCACTGCGTCTGCTGTCAAACAAATTAAAGATGCCGTTAAAAAAGCCGGTAAAGATATTACCGAGTCCGCAAAGGCAGAATCTGATCATATTGCAAATGCAAAAGTACTGACAGGCAAACAATTAGAGACCAGCCAAAACACCACCAAAGTCGATATAGTCAAACAACTCAAATCGGCCTCAGTGGATGTACAACAACTTTACGATATCGCCATAGGACAATTTAATAATCGAATAGGAGAGGCTAAAGCCAGTATTTCTGCTGTTCCTGCCTCGGGCAAAGGTCAACTTTTGTTAAGTCAAAAAACCGCCAAGGCAGAAGAAAAAGATTCAAAACTCAAGGATCAGAGAGTCGAAAAAGAAAAAAAAGAGGGCTCGGAAAAGGACAAGACGAACTCCTACAAAATCGTTACCGACACTAAAGCTCCTTTAGAAGCAGTCATTAAATCTCAAACTGATATTGAGGGCAGCGCAGGCGCTAAAACCCAAGAGTACATGAAATTTCGTGTCAATCCGGTACTTGAGGGTATGTCTACCAATAAAGATAAGGAATTAGTAGGAAATGCCAACAGCCTTAATTCAGCAATGGATTCGGAATCTTCGCGCGCTGAATTTTCAACCTTGGTGTTGGGACTGACAACACCGCAATCCAAACATCACGGAAAAGATAAATCCAATACTATTGACCCGGTCATTGTAAGTAAAGAACTCAATATGACGGCAGCAGAGGCTGCCGTTTTTGAAGCGCAACTCACCATTGAGAAAAAGCGCGATCAAGCCATTGAATACTGCGACAAAGATCTGCAAGACAAGTTGGTAGAAAACATTCATAAAACCGGTCACAAAGCTTATCAAGGCTTGCGTGAACAAGCAGCCACATCCGAAGTAGCTCTGGTCAATTCAGCCATTCCTATGGCTGTCGCCTATCGTGATTTGGTTAGCCGCCTTAATGCACTGTTGCCACCGAACCAATTTCTTGATTCACGTGGACTGGTGCCCAAACTATTGGCCGCACGTGACAGCGCTGAAAAACTGCGCAGCCAGCATGAATTGGGTGCTAAACGACAAGCGGCTGAAACCATCGAACAAATGGCAGAGGTCAAAAAAGATCAGGTGAATGGCATTATCAAAGCGGGCCAGGAAGCCGCAGCGAGTGTCAATGATGTTTTCATACAATCCGCGTTTGATATGGTGCTTTTTTCAGGCCAAATGACCGGCAAAATGAGTGAAAACTCAGCTAATGCCATAAAAGCGGCTGAGGGTTATGCCTCCAAGGTTGCCAAAAGCCTGTTAGCAACAGTCAATAACACAAAAGAAACTGGGTTAGACAACCTTGATGAATCGGCTGTGAGCTACCTAAATGGTTACATCAGCAGTACTGAAAAATCACAATACAAGAACCTGGAAGGTTTTGTAAAGCAAATGGAAGTGAGTGACGGCCCTTTAGTTCAGTCGATAAAAGGCACTAAGGGAGATTTAGAAAGACGTGCGGCAGCATTGCAAGATGCCATGCCGGAAAGCTCAACTGCTACTGCGGCAGGCTTGGCGGCCATTCCCGTTGTGGGTGTTATAGCCGCCGGTGTTTATGTTTACTGCAAAGACGCCAATGAAAACAAAGTGCTGCAACAGTTGGGCAACCTCGTATGGCCAGGAGTGCCTGCTCTGGCGGAGGTGTTTGAAAATGGCACAGTACATTACGGATCGCTTGAAGGTCGCATTAAATCCCGAATGGCCGAGCCGCAAAAAACCACAGCCTTAACTTTACTGAAAGGCAGTGAACAGGAGAGGATCGATGCGCGTGTTGATGCTATTAAAAACTCTACCGGCTTACTGGATTACAACTCTCGGGAAACGCGTGAAGCGTTGGCCCAAGGCATGGAAAAAAGCGCTTTCGGCACGGATAAAATCAAGAATCTCTCTAACTACTTAGAGAACGAGCTGAATATTAATCAAGCCGAGATTAGCACGGCCTATCTCTCGGGCGATACCGAACGAGTAGTGGCGGCACGCACGAAAGAAAATCTGGATAAAGGTCAAAAAGAGGGGGAATGGGGTTGGATTTTTAGCGCTGAATCTGCGCAAAAACGCTCCGACGAAGCACGAGTGGATGCCATCGGCAAAATGGATTCCATTCTCCATGAAGAATTGAAAGTGCGGTCTGACTTTGTTGATGAAAGTCAGATGCAGGAAAAAAACAACAAAGTCATTCGCGAGTTCGCGGTGATGATCAGTTCAGGGAAAAAATTATCCGAGCGCACCGAGGCCGATCAAGCCAAAGTTTCAATGGATTTTGCCCGCAGCCAGTTTAAGGGTTACGCCACAAAGTCACACTTATCATCTGTTATAGGTTTGTCCAATTTGGCAGGTATTCCCAATATCGAAAAAATCGATATGGGCAAGGAAGCTAAAAATTACATCAGTGCGGAAATTGATGCGAAAGCAATGGACGTTAAAGACGATGATACTAAGGTAGCTGATGCCAAAGAAAAAGCTAAAATTGCGAAGGGAATTTTTGAATTCACACGTGCAAAAGAGGATGGGAAACCTTCTCAAACCACACAAATACGGCTCAGTGATACCTTCGAAAATCGCGATTTAGCCACTTATTTACGCAAGGAAAAAGACCCAAAAACGCCACCTGAAGAGCGCCTGAAATATAAACGCTTGGCGGAAGAAGCTCGTGCCAAAAATCAACGCATTATGCAGGGCGTTGCTGTTGGCGTGGACCCGAACGCCCCTAAAGATCCGCAAAAAGCCGAAGTCTGGATGGCTGATCAAATGGCAGCCATGTTTGGCAATACCCAAACGCTTGGCGATTACCTTGGCATTACCCATAACCCGAGCCATGCCCGCTATGGGCGAGAAATGATTATGGAAGGGCGCGCCAGTTTGGAGGCTGGAGTAGCGCTTGCCACTGAAGGTCTTGGTACCCACGAAGATTTGTTACTCCGCAGTTACACCGATCGCACTCATGCTGAAATTAAAGCCGCCAATAAGAACTGGAAAAAAGAGCGCGGCGAAGACATGGAAGAGATGCTGGGTATAAAAAAGCGCGACTTGACGGCAGAAGATAAAGCCTTGCTTGCGATTAGCCCAGTGGCTTGGTTTGCCACGCGCGGTGCGGAAACTTCCGGCGATCTAGCCATGCAACTCAAGCGTTTGTCTTATGGCAACCGTGAATCCGATTTGGATTATGTCAAGTATGCCGCCTTGCATTATAACCAAGAGCGCGTTGAAGGCACTGGCTTTATCGCCAAATATAGTATGCGGGGCACGGCTGAACAGCAAAGTCTGGATGCTCAGCGCGATCAGCTTGCACGCACAATTCTGGCGGTTGCTAAAACGCAAGATCCTGAAATAGCGGCACAATTTGAGAAAAATCCTGGAACAATTTTTGATGCGGATGGCAACGTTAATGCTGCCGTTAAATCGGCCGCCTTTGATGGGGACGGAAAACTGCGTGATAAAGGCAGTGCTTTACTGCGCAGTCATAGCGAAGGTATTAGTTATGCAGCCGAGGCCTATCACGCTGAAATAGATCGCCAAGAAGCTATGTTAACCACGGGCATCACGGTATTGGCGCTCATCACCTCTATTGCATTGATGGTCGTTCCTGGGGTAAACATCGTTGCCGCCGGCATCATTTCTGCCATTGTCGCCGGTGCTGCAACCATTGCTGTAAAAGCCGGTATGCGCGGAAATCGCTACGGTTGGGAGGAAGCTGCAACGGATATTGCCACCACCGCTATTGAAGCTGCAACTGCAGGTATTGGTGGCTCTTTGGCTGGCGGCTTGGGTAAAACCGGTGCACTGGCAAAAATTGGTGAAGGCATGATTGCACGCCTTGGTAAAGTTGGCGGCGCTATGGCGCGTGAAGCGATTGTCAGCGCAGTCAGTAGTGCGGCATCAACGGCTATTCAAGACGACACCTGGAAAGATGGTTTGGGGCGTGGCTTGGAGCGAGTCGCCAATGGTGCCATTCGTGGCGCTGTAGTAGCGGCAATTTCCACAGGTGTTTCTGAGGGAATTACCCAAAAACTCAGTCCCGCCTTGCACGTAGGTGAAATCGATCCGTCGAAAATCAAAGCCGGCACCGGCATGGCTGAGCGGCTAGGCCCTCATAGCCGGGAAATGTTCCGCGAAGCGCTCACCAATAGTATCAACAACATGGCAGGCGAAACGGCAGGTCTGTTAATTGACTATTCCTCAGGCCAATTTCATGGCACATTTTTGGAAGCCATAAGCCACGTAGGCATGTCCGGAATGCGTGAAATGATGGTGGGAGCAGCGCGTGGCGGTATTATGAGTATGCACCGCGCGACCTATCGCAATTTACTTGAAGTCGCGCGAAGTGGCGTAACATTAACCGAACCACAGCTCCACGCCCTCCGTGCCTTCGGTATTTCTGCAGGCGCTTTGCATTACGACCAAGACATGAACCATGTGTTGAAAGAAGTTCATGCCGCTCGGGCATTGCTTGAACGGATGCCGCCAAATCTGCGTGAACAAGCCAAAACATTTGATCTGCACTCACTCCAATCCATGGCAGGTATGCTAGAGCAGGCCAGCTTGGGCGATATAGGTCAGCTAGATGGTAAAGGTAATTTGACAGCAAAAGCGAAAGAAGCACGCGAAACGTTTATCTCGGAATTGACAAGTAGCGTACCTGATTTAGATCCCCACGCATTAATGCACGAATTGGCCCAGGCAGTCCAGCGCAGACAAAACAGTGTTCCCAATGCTGAGCTTGATCCGACTCAGCAATCTCATCTGCGGGAACAACTCGGCACGCATCTTCACGAAGGCGCCAAAATTGTATTGAAAAATATACCGCTAGAGAGTTTACAACATCTGAGTGATGTTGAATTGGCCAAAGCCGCAGCCATGATTGGAAGTGGCAAATTTAACAGCGCCCATGCCGACGAACTATTGCATGCGGCGCAAACCAAAAATCCGCATTTGGATGAATTCAGTTTCCTAAGCAGTTTGCATAAAGCAGTAAGTAATTCACAGCAATTTCAAGAAAAATTAACCTCAGTCGCAGCTACTAAACGGCGTGGAATATTGGCAATGATTCCAACAGAAGCCGCCCCAATATTTACGTTATTACCCGATGCAGATGTAGCCTTGGCGCATAAACTGATTCAAGCAGGTGAGCCAGGTAATCCCAAGGAACAGGCAGCACTTCTAAGAGCGGCACAAACAGCCAACCCTGAACTCAGTAGCGAAAAATTCCAGGGTTTCATGGAAGCGGCCGCCTCCCAAGTGCGCCAACGCATGGAAACCGAAAACCAGGCAAGACGCACTGCACGCGAAGTGCGCATGACCCAAGTGCCCGAAGAATTGCGCGGCACACTCTCGGCCTTGCCAGAAGCGGGCTTGATGGAGTTGCGTTTACGGCAAATGGAGGGTGAGCTATCTCCCGCTGACAAAGTGCGGCTGTTGGAAATGGCACAGCGCGAAACCCCGGGAGTGGATCCGCATATACTCGGGCAAGCGCTCGAGCAAGCCGTTAAACATCCACCGGCAGAGCTGGCCACTGAAGCACAAACGGCCGATATGCGCCGGCATTTGTTAAGCGCCATCCCTGCCGAACAAAAGAGCTTAATAGAACACACGCGTATTATGGTGGTGCCAGCCGAAGAGTTTGCTGCGTTTACCCGTTCTAAAAAAGGTCAAGCGGTTACCCTCATCATCAATGGTGAACCTGTTGTGGTGGTGCGCGAAGGCGCAAACCCACGGGTACTCCGCGAAGAAGGCATTCATGCCCTGCAAGCCCAGGATCCACGCTGGGCGAAACACATAGGCGCACTCGATGAACGCAGCATGGCACAGTGGGATAGCCTGCCGCTGGAACAACAAATCGAACTCTATCGCAACAAAGTCGCCCTGGAGTTAGACGCACAAGCGCACTTGATTCGCGGTCTTGAAAGCGATATTGAAAAAGCCTCCAGCCGCAGTGAGCGCCGTGAACTGGAGCAACACCTCGCACAAGTCAAAGGGGCTTTTGAAAATCTCTCGCGCCGTAGCACTGAAGTAGGTGGCATGGATGCCTTGGATATTACCAATATCAAAGCCGGTTTTAGCGAGCGCCCGCAATGGTTGGAGCAACCCGCGCGACTTTTTAGCAAGGAAGAAGAGGCTCAACAAATACCTCCTAAAAATCATCCAGAAGAGAGGGTGCTTACGCCGCTTTCTGAAACTGAACGGCAAGAACAAGAAGACTTAGTTAATCGTTTGGCACAACGTTTAAAAAAAGGCGGGGAAGCGGATACCCGCTGGCGTCAAACAGCGGTGCAGACAATGGATTTGAACACTCTTAGAACTGTGGTTAATTTGCATACTGATCCGGAGGTGGTGCGCAATGTATTTTCACTAGCTCAGAAAAGCCAAAATCCAAAAACATTTATTGAACAAGTTCATTTTTTAGCAGGACACTTGGATGCTGAAACCGCTGTGTCTATTACACGCAAAAATAATGGCGAACATCTCTTAAACGCTTTAGTTGAACTACACCAACAATCAACGCCACAACAAGCTGTGCGAATTTTAAAGTTGGCTTCATCGGATCAAATCATCGATTCAATACTGGGTGTAAAAATTCATGGCGATGGAAAAACCGAAGTTCATCAACTAGCAATAAGTGACATTCACAAGATATTAAGTGTTAGTAATAACGCAACTACGGCAAAACAATTAATCAATATTGCAGCGGAATCGGCAAACAGCTCTGGTTTTGTTAAAAATTTATATCAGATATTCAATGCACTGCCTGAAACAAATCGAAGTGAATTAATTGCTAGAGTTGCTGCAAAAGAACAAGGTCAGATCGAGCTGACTCATCAGATTGTAAAAGTGATTAATTCTTTTGTCGAAAATTCAGCACTTGGCAGCCGCATGGCACAAGAAATTTTACAAAATAACCATTCAATATCTGTTGTCGAATCTTTAAATAGTATTTTGTCATCGGATCATCCAGATGCCCGCAACGAAATGGTAAAACTGTTGAGCCAGTCTTTGTCAAATCAAAAAACGCAACAAGTTTTGTCATTGTTGCACAATGCATCATTGGCGCCTGAAAAAGGAATAAGTCTTACAGAACGGCTCAAAGATCATCCACAGGTTTTATGTGACATTATTCGATTTGCTGCAAAATCTTCACGCCATTTAGAAACACTTTCACGTATTACGCAAATAGCGCATGTAGCGAGCAATCATCAGCCGTCATTAGTTTCCGAACTACATGGTTACATAAAAACGCAAATGCAATCTGGAAGTGAAGCCCATTTGCGCAGTTTGCATGAAATGGCAAGATTGATAGAAGAAAATGGCGGGAAGATAACACCAGAAGTCATTAATGCATTAAAAAGCGGTAACTCTTTAGTGACAGCAAGAGTTATTGCGCCAGTGCCTGCTGATCTTCAAAAAACAAACGCCCCTCCAGACATCGGTTTAGATCATGTCAATTTGAGCGAAGCAGCAAAAAAATTTGTGGAAGACTGGCACAAGTTTATGTTGGGTAATTTTACCGTAAATACCGTAAATGGAAAAACGCGTGCAGTCTCTGAAAGCTATGGAGATTTTGTTGGCTTTTTAATGCACCAAGAAGGACTTAATCTTTCGGATGATCAAATACATGCCGCCTTGCATGAAACTATACAATCTTTATTGAAAAAAGAGAAAGAGCTAAATGTCGATACTATTCGTCATGGTTTTAAAGAACAATTTAAAGAGCAAATTTTAACGTGGGTATTGCACGGCGACCCCCATGCCTCCGGAGTTGAGCCGTTTGCTGCCTCAGATCCAACAACGCGAGCAAAACTGGTTGCGGCCTCTTTAAAACGGTTAGAATCATTAACGAATCATGAGCTCAATGTTAAAGACAGAGCAAACCTTGTCGAGCTATGGTATGCAGCCTATCATGAAAGTTTCACGGGTACTAGGCTTAAAAAGCCTACGTTGCGTGAAATAGATAATCCTAGAATGGTTCAGGATAAAGAAGGCGTAGAAATACCGGGGGCGAAAACAGATAAGGGTGAACGCTATCCAGATTTTGCTGATCCTCCAACCTTGCATGATGTAAAATCCCACGAAAGCTCCTTAAGCGACGAAGATGACATACGCTTGCGGACTTATCTGCGAGCGGCCTCCGCTGAAGGTGGTGCTAAGGTTCGCATTGGTGGAGAATCACCTACAACATTTGATAAGGTGCACGTTGCATTTACCAATTCCGAAGGTGCAGAGGCTAGCGTACAAACGTTAACTAAGCTATTAAACGACTATAAAGAACATTTTAATTTTTCATTTTTTAATCCACACACGGGTGTAGAAGAAATCATTAACGCAACAAGATTAAAAGACCTCGGCGTCAATAAGCCTTATACACCAGAAGCGATACGAAGGGTTATTAACCATTTAAGAAATCCACCACCTTAATTATGACGTTTATTTTTTCTAATGTAATTTTTTAGGCTGAACCTATATGATCACACCTTATTCATCACTCGATTACAGTTGGCTAAGTCATCAACTTGTCGAATTAGCGCAATGTCTATTAGCTGAGTTTAATTTGGCGCCTGATGCCATACAAATTGACGGCATTGAATTATCTATGGCACCGCTGTCAGCATCGCAAATTAGCGCCAGTCAATATCATGTTATAGTTAATTGGTATGAGCCCAAACCTTGTCAGTTTAGTCTTGAAAAACCAGATACCTTACGCATCACTAATACATTTGCAATGCCCGATGTCGAACAGGTTGTTAATTGGTTGGCGCAATTGCCTTTTGAAGTATGTATTGGCGCCGATATTTTCGATGATTGGCCGAAAAAAAAACACGCTATTTTATTTCCTGGGCAGTATCCACTGGGTTGGATGGTAGCTTTTAAAGGCGTAGGGCATAAATATATTGTCTCGCCACGCTGGCTTGATCAAGCGTCTGTACGAGTTTATCGTAAGGGGGATCTTACCCTGGTTCAACTGTATGACTTAAATGCAACACCGGAAATCGCTTTAATGCAGGCACAACATAATTGGCCATTATTTAATTGTTCAGTCACAAGCGGTTTTCTTGGTAGTTATTCCTGTGATCCCGCAACAATTAACGGGCAATATAATCCTGAGGATGGAAGTTTATATTTCACTGTATCAGATCGAGAAATCACATTTGAAGAACTTAAAGATGTTTGCTACGCCAAACATTTTTTGGAGAGGGAAGATGGAAAAGCCATCAATAAAATTATCTATGTTTTTTTTGCACAGGATCGCGCTCAGCGTTGGTTGCATGAATTATGGATTCGCGATTTGGAATGCCATGCTTTTATTGATGGAAAAGAAGTAAATTTAACGGATAACTATCAACCGCCATCAAAAAATTTGATAAGTTGGTAAAAATTGTCGTTCAAATATAAATTATATATTTGTTTTTTCGTTGGCAAGCAGTTGATAATTTTTTATTTTAATTAAGTTATTAAATATGACGAAAAATTTATTGCTTTAAATTTCTCAACTATGTTAATCTCCGCTTAGGGCACTACTGCTGTGTTCGAGGAAGGTATCAATGGGTCTCCTATTTTGGCTCGGCGTTCGTAAAAGTATTGTGAAAGTGTGATCAAGGTAAGAGTGAAGAAAGTCTGATCAAGGTAAAAGTGAAGTGTGTATGCAAAGTGCGTCTCGAGTCTTCGGGCATCCCCCGGAGTCTTACTCTTGGCTAACGCTAAGTTTGATGTAACCAGTGTACTAAGCGAATCTTAAGCTAGAAGTCTTGCAATCGAATCTTAAACTAGAAGTCTTGCAATTATGGTATGCCGCAAGGCACGTGCCTTTCACGAGATCGGCGGTTGGTCGGCAAGCGTGTGTAGCTTAATTGCTGCTTACTGCTTGTCGGCAAGCCTAATCTCTGTTCTTTAATCAGTTAACAGTTTTTATTGCAGCAATTCCCAATTTAAAACCCTGCTAAAATAAAGTATTTTCAACGTGCCAGAACAAAGCATTATCAATACAAAACAAATTACTTTAGATTTAATCAATCAGATACGCAACACGTTTAGCAGGTCAACGGATTATCGAAAACAAAGCAACAACCAAAAATATGCTATGGAAGATGCCGCGTTAAGTGCGTTCTCTGTCTTTTTCACGCAAAGCCCGTACTTTTTAGACTATCAACTGCAGATGCAAAAGCACCACAATCCGTAATCCGTTTTGGGTGTCTATCTAATCCCCCTCGACCAGCCAAATCGTCAATCTTCTCGATCCTATCGCACCGGAAACACTGTATCCGATGTTGGCTGAGGCCGGCGTTATCCCAACCTACGAATTGTTTTGATACAGTAAATCCCAAAAATATTATCAACAGGAGCATCGCATGCAACAAGAATTCTGGCACGAACGCTGGCAATTAAATCAGATTGGCTTCCATAACCAAGAGGTTAATGGTCACTTGCAACGCAACTGGCCGACCTTAAATATTGCGGCCGGTAGCCGGGTATTCGTGCCGTTGTGCGGTAAAAGCAACGATATGCTGTGGCTGCTCGCACAGGGGTTTGAAGTCATCGGTGTGGAGCTGAGTCCGCTGGCGGTTAAGGCATTTTTTGCCGAAAACGGGTTGTCGGTAACAATCCGTCAGCAAGGCCAATTTAGTGTTAGTGAGACAGAGGGTCTCCGTATTTATTGCGGCAATTTCTTTGACCTTAGCGCCAACGATCTGGCTGGCGTCAATGCCGTTTACGATCGTGCCTCGCTGGTGGCGCTGCCTCCGAAAATGCGTGCTGCTTATGCTTTGCACACGCATAGCTTACTAAAGCCCGGAACCAAAACGCTGTTGGTGGCTTTCGACTATCCCCAGCACGAAATGCAGGGGCCGCCGTTCAGTGTACAAACACATGAAGTACAGACGCTTTACAGGGAATGGTGTAATGTCGAATTATTACAAACGGAGGACATTCTTGATCGGGAACCTGGTTTCCGCAACAAGGGCGTTACCCGGATGCAGGAACAAGTCTATATACAGACGGCCTTGTAGAACTTGCATCGCAGACTTTTTTGTAGTTTCTAACCCGTCGTTATGAAGGGTTCGCAATACGAATTTTACTTAACTGTCTGACTACAACTTATGCCCTGATCCACTTAACCAGTAACAGTCCGCTCCATAGCAGTGACAGTAACATAATGACAGATCCTGACATAAAGACGGCTTTAGCCAGAATAGGGTCATAGGTTAAAAGTCCGGATTCGGTTAACCAATATTACCGGTCGTGAAAATCAAACATAGACTTGCAAGTAAAAATAGACAAAACAAAGTCACCCAATGCCGTTAAGTTAAGCATACAACGGGAGTAAAACCGCTTTAGCTGTTTTTACAGGCAATAGCTGAAGCGATTGCACTCCAGTTTTTTAAACAACTTGCACTTAACTTAACGGCATTGAAGTCACCCCCGTTCAAACTTCCTGACATAATCCACCAACTGAAAATTCTCCTTAATTTCATCATGTGGAATCAACAAATACTTCCAAGCCTTACCACCGTTTTTTAGGAGATACTCGCCAGCATTTTCACACCACTTTACGGCTGCATCGGCTTTTGCTAGCACTATTGCATCTTTCATTTCTGCTTGTGATTTTGTTTCCACCATCAACACATAGTCATTTGTTTCTGCGATAAAGTCCGGGACATATTCCGGATGCTCAGCCCCATCTTTGTAATAAATCTTAAATTGGCCTTTTGCCGGTTTAAACCACTTTTGCGCATCACGTTCCATAATTACAGCAAAGCGACGTTCCGTGTCGGAGTCAAATTTCTGAAAGGGATATAGGCAATTACTGAAGCCGCCAAACAACATCTGCTTAATCTTGCTTCTATCTATTACCGTATCACGATATGAATGTACGGCTTGACCGGCTGCAACGGTATAAGCGCAATTCTTTAAGGGCGTAAAACCATTATTTACAACCACTTCATAGGTATCGGCCTGCTCCCAAAAATGTTCTGCCATTTGAGTACGGATGGTCTTGGCAAGTAATTGGCTGTTATTACTCAAGACGTTATTCACTTCATCTATTGATGACAGATAGCTTTGCAAATGCGCCACAGCTTGTGTTGCCAAGCCATAAATTAAATCAGCATGATCATCATAAGAAATATCGTCATAATCAATGAGTGCGCGGACAATGTAATTTTCCGGCTTTGCTTCGCTCAAGCCAATTTGAGATGCCATTAATTCTTGCTGATTCGTTTCCAGGCTGTGAATCAGAATATCCCGCTCTGAAGGTTGCAGATTCAAGCCGCTCATATCCAAAGTAAAGGGTTTATAGCCATAACTTATTTCGCCTTTTGGCACAACAACGACACGTGGAATATCTATGGTTTGCTTCACCATCAGTGCCGTAACTTTTGCGACAATATCCGCAATGTCTACAGGAGCATCGTCTTCAGGTAACGATTGTTGACCACTGCTCAGATGCTCTGTGACGGCCTGGATAACGGATGCTTGCACATGCCCATGTAATAATGCTTTGCTGGTGGCAACCGTTGCCGGACTGTGTTGAAACTTGTTCAATTCAGTCATGGCATAGTGGGCAACTGCCGTTTCTGCAACGCTACTAAACAACGGCGGATTAGTATTACCCAATGCCGGATAAGCCATACCCCCTGCGTTGCCGCTAATCATCGTTTCAAGATTTGAACTGACTGCGACACTTTCAGTTTTTACGTCATCTGAAGGTGCGTCAAGAATGACCTGCTTCAAGCGCAACGGATTGGCAGGGTTATTGGCTTCATCAATTATTTCCTGAAAACGGTCATGAGCCACAATATTTAAGCGATCAACATCGGTTACTCCGGTACGTTTGCCATAAGGCAAGCGCAAACCACGTCCAATGGATTGTTCAATTAAGGTTCGCGCATTAGCTGCGCGTAACGGCACAATGGTATAAAGATTGGTGACATCCCAACCTTCCTTCAGCATGTTTACGTGTATCACCACTTCCGTGGGTTCATCTGTGCTTTCCACCGCCAGTAATCGGCTAATCATTTCCTCTTCGGCAGCGCCGGTTCTACTGCTATCTACTTGAATTATTTTACCTTTGTAACGGCCATCAAAAAACGCCGCTGACTCCATCAGTTCCAGCAACTGTGCTGCGTGTGTCGTATCTCTGGCAATGACTAGCATAAACGGTTTAACAATGGCGACATCATTTTCACGCGCATAAGTTAATAGCTCTACTTTGGTCGCCTCATGCAAGCGGATGCCGTCCATTAATTTGATACGTTCCACTTCTTCCTTGGTATGTTGTGACGCATCAAAATTACGTTGCGTGACCACGGCAGGCTCTTTGACAAAACCATCATCCATTGCCATTGATAAGGGATAATCAACGACGACGTTTTTAAACGGCACCGGCCCTCTGCTACTTTCCGTAAACGGTGTTGCCGTTAATTCCAGTCCCAGTAACGGTTTCAATTCATTTAGTGCGCGAACACCGGCATCGGCTCTATAACGGTGTGATTCATCCATTAACAGCACCAAGTCTGGCAATTCCGCCAAATAATTAAAGTAGCTATCGCCCAAGTATTCTGACAAACGTTTAATCTTTGGCGACTTGCCGCCACGCACTTCGGAATTGATTTTTGAAATATTGAAAATGTTGATGGAAATTGACGTGAACATATCAAGCGCACGCCCCTTTACTTCATAGTCATCGCCGGTAATGATTTTGGGTGAGTTGATGGCAAACTCGGCAATACCCTTAAAGACATACTTTTTGGTGTTGGGCGTAAAGTCGGCAATCAGTTTGTTATAAATGGTCAGATTGGGTGCCAACACAAAAAAATTGCTGATGCCATGCGCCATGTGTAGATAGCTAATAAACGCACCCATCAATCGGGTTTTACCAACACCGGTTGCCAAGGCAAAACATAGTGATGGAAACTCCCGTTCAAAATCGGATAGCTTGGGAAACTCAAGTTTTAAGGTTTCCAACACCTCAGCAACATCACGCTTCGGATGCAGCATATCGGGTGATGCGGCAATGGCCCGCTGCAAAGCTTCCAATGAATCGCGCTGTGGTTTACGTAAACTCAACCGCCCTGAAACGGTTTGAAACACTTTATGACTCATGTTAATGCCTGCTGTTTGAGTTCTTCCGCAGAAATTCTGCATAGTACGCCATCCTTGATCACTACAATGGCTGTATTGGTTTGTATTGCCGTTTGTCGTGCCAGTTGTGCCGCTCGCTTGATGGCAGTAACAGAGGCTATCAAGTCAGGATTTTTTGCCAGTTGTAATTCGGATGCTTTCATCTTTAAAAAATCCCGCTCACAAGGATGTACTCAAAATATCTGCTTTGTTTCGATTGGCAGTTTCTCATATAGTTACTCCCCTCTCCATTAGGGAGAGGGTAATCAATATTTGACGAATCCTTTCCAACACAGCATCCGTTTGTTGCAAAATATCATGATTCCAAAAATGCAGCACGATAAAGCCCTGCTCCTTAAGCCAAGCATCGCGTCGCGCATCGTTATCGCCGCCATGTTGACCACCGTCCGCTTCAACAATCAGCTTATATTCCATGCAGACAAAATCAACGATAAACGGGCCTATTAGAGTCTGGCGTCTAAATTTTAAATTCATAAAGTGGTGAGCGCGAAGGTGATACCAAAGCCGTTGCTCGGCATCGGTTTGGTTGGAACGTAGATATTTTGCATGGTCGAGTTGGCTCACCCTCTCCCCAACCCCTCTCCCTGAGGGAGAGGGGCTTTTTTTGTCGCGGTTATTCATGCTTCATTCTCACTAAACAAATCCAATGTCTGATCATCTTTTTTATGATGCCCCTCTTTTTTAAAACGAGCACCACTCCCCTCTCCCTCAGGGAGAGGGG
>CAIUYS010000694.1 GCA_903903365.1 uncultured Methylococcaceae bacterium | reverse complement strand
TCTTATTTTTAGTGCCCACGGCGTTTCCAAACAAGTCCAGCAGGAAGCTAAAGATCGCAACTTAACCGTCTTTGATGCCACCTGCCCGCTAGTAACTAAAGTTCACATTCAGGTTGCCAAGCATGCAAAATCAGACCGTGAAGTTATTCTTATCGGTCATGCGGGGCATCCTGAAGTTGAAGGTACCATGGGACAATATGAAAAATGCACCGACAATGGTGGCATCTATTTAGTAGAAACACCTGACGACGTTAACAAATTAGTTGTCAACAATCCCGACAACTTGGCTTATGTAACCCAAACCACGCTGTCAATGACTGATACCAAAATTATGGTTGACGCCTTAAGAGCTCGCTTTACCTCTATTCAAGAACAGAAAAAAGACGACATCTGTTACGCTACCCAAAACCGCCAGGATGCGGTCTATGAACTGGCGAAAACGGCTGATACTATTTTGGTTGTAGGCTCTACCAACAGCTCTAATTCCAACCGCTTACGAGAGATTGCCGAACAATTGGGTAAAAAAGCCTATTTGATTGACACGGCAAAGGATATGCAACAAAGCTGGTTTGATGGTGTCAGTGTTGTCGGCGTTACTGCCGGTGCCTCAGCACCCGAAGTGCTGGTTCAGGAAGTTATTAATCAGTTAAAACAATGGGGCGGTAAATCGGCCATTGAAATTCAGGGCATAGAAGAAAAAGTCGTTTTTTCTTTGCCTAAAGGCTTAAAAAAGGAAAAAGAGTTGAGTGCAGACTGAACTCGAAACCATCCGTCTGGATAAATGGTTATGGACTGCGCGTTTTTTTAAAACGCGCAAACTGGCTGCGGATGCTATTTCCGGTGGAAAAGTTCATGTCAACAAGCAACGTACAAAACCGGGAAAAGAAATAAAACCGGGCGCGTTGCTCTCCATAAGCAAAGACGGACTGAATTGGGATGTCACAATAATCGGACTTTCCAAGCAAAGACGACCGGCTAAAGAGTCTATTCTACTCTACGAAGAAACGACTGAAAGTTTTGCAAAACGTCAGCAACAAATGCTTCTGCAACAAGAGCAACGCGAACTATTTGATTTCAGTGGCCAAGATCATAAACCCAACAAAAAAGAAAGACGCTTGATACATCGCTTTAAGCAGGTGTAGATTCGCTGTTTATTTTTTTATTTATTCACCACGAACGACTGTATGGATACAGTCCTTCGTGGTGAATATCTTTTTATAAATATCTACAAGCAAGTCGGTGGTTTAGGAAGCCCTGCCAACTTACAGGCATACTTCAACGGGCCGTCCGGAAACAATTTATGTAAATACCGGCTATTGCCTTTGTCCTCGCCTAATGTTTTGGCAATGGCTTTAGTAAATACGCGGGCATTCGGCAAGTGCTTAAATTGCTGATAATAATGCCGAATAAACAGCATAATTTCCCAGTGCGCGTCAGTCAATGTAATATGATTGAGTTGCGCTAATTGCTGTGCAACGGCTTCATTCCAGTCCGCTGATTTAACTAAAAAACCCTGATCAGTCGTCTCCAAGCCGGCTTTTTCAACCATCAGGACCATGATTGAATTACCGGATTTTTAACCGTCAAATTAACCAACTCCGCATAGTCGATGACTTCAATACCGCAAACTAATTCATCAGTACCGATGCCTCTCGCTTCAATATCATCACCCAAAACATAAAGACGATTAACGTTAAGCAACTGCGTTAAAGCGCCGCATAAACTGCCTTTTTTCAAGATGCGCAGCACTGCATTTTCAAGAAAAACCACATCATCGCCTGAATCAATCCGCTCCAGAATCGCATTATCACTGGGGGACTGAAAAATAAGGTGTAGCATGTTTACTGACTGTCCGTTAATTTAAGCCCGACAATTCCGGCAATCACAAAAGTAATGGACACCAACCGGTACCAATCCACTGATTCTTTAAATAAAATGATGCCCAGTATAGCCACGCCTACCGCTCCCATGCCCGTCCAAACAGCATACGCCGTTCCGAGTGGTAGTGTTTTGAGCGCCAACATTAACAAACCAAAACTGCCAACGGCTGATACCGCAGTGACTATACTGGGTAAAAGCTTGGTAAACCCTTCGTTATATTTAAGACTTAAAGCAAAGATTATTTCTATAAACCCCGCAGAAAACAAAAGCAACCACGCCATTAACACTCCCCTTTCTTTGTACAAAAAATTTGGATATTTTACAATAGTCCATCCAATAACCCAGCACTCAATCTTTAATAACCTGCAATGAATAGCACATCAACGCCTGCACAGCGCACTATACTGACTGTTTCACAGCTTAACCGGGCAACCAGCCGCTTACTCGACGCGCATTTTTTGAGTGTGTTGGTTGAAGGTGAAATCTCCAACTTAAGTGCCCCCTCTTCCGGCCATCTCTATTTTTCTCTGAAAGAT
>CAIUYS010000693.1 GCA_903903365.1 uncultured Methylococcaceae bacterium | reverse complement strand
TTCATTTTCATCGGCGGGTGCCATGATTAGCATATTCGGAATACAGCTTAAATAGCTGTAATCAAAACTACCGGCATGAGTCGGGCCATCAGGGCCGACTAAACCTGCTCGATCCAGGGCAAACAATACATCCAGGTTTTGTATAGCGACGTCATGGATCATCTGGTCATAAGCCCGTTGCAAAAACGTCGAGTAAATCGCTACAACCGGTTTTGCACCCTGGCAAGCTTGTCCTGCAGCCAAAGTTACCGCGTGTTGTTCAGCAATCGCGACATCAAAATAACGTTTTGGAAATTGTTCCGAGAATTTGACGAGTCCAGACCCTTCGCGCATTGCAGGCGTAATGCCCAATAGACGGTCATCCTGTGCAGCCATATCGCAGAGCCAATTACCAAATACTTCAGTATAGGTTGGATGAGGGGAGGGCGCAGATTTTGGTAGGGAATCCTTGCTGGGATCAAAAGCCGGTACGCAATGATAAGCCAACGGATATTTTTCGGCAGGTGCGTAGCCCTTGCCTTTTTTAGTGACGATATGCAAAAATCGCGGGCCAGAAATGTTCTTCAGATTTTCAAGAGTAGAGACCAGCATGTCAATGTCATGACCGTCTATCGGGCCGATATAGTTGAAGCCCAGTTCCTCAAACAAGGTTCCTGGCACTATCATGCCTTTCATGTGTTCTTCGGTACGCCTTGCAAGTTCCCAGACGCTAGGCATGTTGCTTAAAGCCTTTTTACTGTTTTCGCGCATTGAAGAATAAAATTGGCTGGACAAAATCTTGGTCAGATAATTGTTCATAGCGCCTACTGGCGGTGATATCGACATATCGTTGTCGTTAAGAATAACCAGTAAATCTGCATCAAGGGCACCCGCATGATTCATCGCCTCAAAGGCCATGCCCCCGGTAATGCTGCCATCCCCGATTATCGCGACCATTTTTTTGTTTTCGCCTTTCAATTCAGCAGCAATGGCCATACCCAAAGCTGCGCTGATTGAAGTACTGGAATGGCCAACGCCAAAGGCATCATATTCGCTTTCTGCACGACTTGGAAAAGCTGATACACCATCCTTGGTGCGAATGCTGGTCATTCGGTCTTTCCGCCCGGTCAGGATTTTGTGTGGATAAGCCTGATGACCGACATCCCAAACCAGCTGGTCAGAAGGTGTATCAAAGACATAATGCAGTGCGACTGTTAACTCAACGGTACCCAAGCCGGCTGAAAAATGACCGCCGGATATACTTACGGTGTGGGTTAAAAATTCGCGTAATTCTTTTGCTAACGGTTTAAGCTGACTTTTTGGCAACTTGCGAACATCGGCTGGGGTATTTATGTCTTTAAGCAGAGGATAATTATGTATTGTATTCATATTAATAAAGTGGTTCGCGATAGAACATCAGGATGATGCCAATCTGAAACAGGGCGGCAACAGAAATAAAACCGGCAATCTCTTTGCCCGGTCTGTCCAATTTTAATTCCAGCCAACGTCCACAGGCCAAAATAAGGGAAAAAATCCCCATTGTGGTATGACCGACCTGGATAAGGAAAGCGCTTTTGGCCTGGAAGCCGACATGCGAGTGGGTCAGTAGCATTAAACCACCAAATGCTGCCAGCAACGGAAAAACATAAGGCAATTTACTGAGCGATTTTTTTGTTATTCTGGCGCTGAGCTCAAAAATACCAAGAACAAACACCAGCAAGGTAGCAATTCTATGTTGTAAAACTTCGCCATTATTAAAGGTGCTATCCCAAAATCCAAGTGGACCTAAGGGCCATGTTTCAGCATCGCTACGGAAAAACAGAAAAATACCCAGGCCGA
>CAIUYS010000692.1 GCA_903903365.1 uncultured Methylococcaceae bacterium | reverse complement strand
TGGGCTGCTTCGATGCATTCCGCTAGCGGCGCAACCAAAGCAATTCGGACGTGGTTAAGGCCAGGATTGATCCCTTTAAATTCACGGGATAAATAACTGCCAGGCAGAACGGTGATGTTCTGTTGGGCAAACAGTTGCTGCGCAAATTCGGTGTCTGAAATCGGTGTTTTCAACCAGACATAAAAACTGGCAGGGGGTTTGCTGACAACGCAAACTTCAGAAAGAATATTGATAAAGGCCGAGAATTTTTCACGGTATAAACAACGGTTTTCAAGAACGTGGCGCTCATCTTTCCAGGCATGAATGCTGGCATGTTGGGTAGGCAAGGGCATAGCGCAACCGTGATAAGTACGGTATTGAAAATAATCTTTCAATAGATCGGCATCGCCGGCTACAAAGCCTGAGCGCAAACCCGGTGCGTTGGAACGCTTTGATAAGCTATGGAAAATAACACAACGCTTAAAACTTGTATTGCCCATGTTGTAGGCGGTTTGCAGCAAGCCTTGTGGCGGATTGCTTTCGTCGTCGTAAATTTCGCTGTAACACTCGTCGGAAGCGATCACAAAATCATATTTCTCTGCCAGGATGAGCAGCTTTTCCTGGCTGACCTGATCCATCACCGAACCGGTCGGGTTGCCGGGAGAACAGATATAAATCAGCTGGCAGCGTTGCCAGATTGTTTCAGGCACCGCATCAAAATCCGGTAAATAACCGGAGTCTTCGAGAGTGTTCAGAAAATACGGCTCAGCGCCTGCCAGTAAAGCTGCGCCTTCATAAATCTGATAAAACGGGTTCGGCATAAGCACAACAGGCGCTGCGCTACTTGAATCAATCAGGCATTGGGCAAACGAAAACAAAGCTTCGCGCGTGCCGTTAACCGGCAAAACCTGTGTTTCAGGATTGAGGTACTCAGGTGGTATTTTAAAGCGTCCGCTCAGCCATTCAGTTATCGCCAGCCTCAGTTGAGGGATACCTTTAGTGGTTGGATAATTAGCCAGACCATGTAAGTGCGTTAAAAGTGCTTCCTCGATAAGTTGTGGCGTGGCATGAGTTGGTTCACCCATAGACAAGGCAATATGGGGCAGATTTTCCGGTGGTGTAATGCCTTGCTTAAGTTGTGCCAACTTTTCGAACGGGTAAGGATGTAAATGTTTTAAATTAGGGTTCATCAATTAATTAATTACAATGCGGTTGTTTACCGGCAGCTTTAGCTTGCTGGTAGAGGCTTAGTGCGTGTGGCATGTGTCGTTCCAAATCCTGAATACGCGTGGCATGGGACGGGTGAGTCGACATGAATTCCAGTGGTTGCTTGCCTTGCGAGGCTTGTTCCATTTTTTGCCACAAGCCGATACTTTGTTCTGGGTCAAAGCCCGCTCTGGCCATTAAATCGACGCCAATCATGTCCGCTTCGCTTTCATGGACACGACTGTAAGGCATTAAAATTCCGTATTGTGCACCGACACCCAGCAGTCCAAGTGCCGTCTGACCCAGAGCAGTTTGCGGTGCGCTGACTGCTTGAATAATACTCATGCCCTCGTTTACGGCCATTTCTTGGGAGGCCCGTTCATTGCTGTGCTTGGCAAGTACATGCCCAACTTCATGGCCGATAACGGCTGCCAATTGTTCCTGATTGTCAACCAAAGCCAGCATCCCGGTATGTATGCCAATTTTATTGCCAGGTAAAGCAAAGGCATTGGGCGATTTATCTTCAAATACCACAACTTCCCAGTTGCCGCCTGTAATTTTGGTAATTGCGTTTGCA
>CAIUYS010000691.1 GCA_903903365.1 uncultured Methylococcaceae bacterium | reverse complement strand
CGAAACCCATCGCTTAAGGAATCAATTATGATGGGTTTCGGCTATCGCCTCTACCCATCCTACGCGCTGGGCTGTTTATTAAAGGTTGGTGATTTAAATTGTGCTTAGAGTAGTTTAACCAGAGCAGCAATCACGGCAACCTGCGCGAGCATTAAGGCACCCACCCATTTGACCAGGTCTACTTTGAGCTCAAGTAAATCTGTTTTGGTGACGTTCTTTAAGCTTTCTATTTCACGGTGTAAATCATCCTTGGTAGCCAGTTCACTTTGTGATTTTTTCAGCACAGCTACTACTGTTTCTGATTGTTTGCGTGTAAATCCACTCGTTTCAAGTTCGTTGACTAATTCTTGTGTGTCGAAAGTAATGGTGGGCATGTGCTTAAGTCCCCGCTAAATTATTTTATAAATATCAATGCAGTCTTAAGGGTTACTGCTTGTCAACAAGAGAGATAATAACACAATGAGGTCAGCATGTATTCAAGCCGTATCACCGGTTGAAGGACGGGAGATTACCCAAGCCGAAGCGCCAAGATTGAGGGTAGAATCCGCAAGACCCAGTGCTACTTATGGCAAGCTGACCGACGTACCCTGTCCGGGCTGAAGCGTGATTGGGCTTGCAAACCCAGTACTCCTGTTTTGAAAGTTATTGAAGTCTTCAAACGTTTCAGTCGGGGTAGTAAATCCCGACCGGCATTGGAGTAGGATGGGTAGAGCAACGCGAAACCCATCGCATAAGGAATCCATTATGATGGGTTTCGGCTATCGCCTCTACCCATCCTGTCATAGATAAGTCAAGCCCTTAAATATCATCTATTTTTAGGTCTATACCCTGCACGAAATTCTCCTTTTTTTAAAAATTAAAAATAGGCTTTGATTTCATGCAGTCAATATTCATTTAGTTAAAACGATCTTCCGGGATATCGCCAATGGGGTAATCAGACCTGTCATGAAATGTCCACTTAAAGTGGCATCGGCTCAGCTTCATCGAATATTTTATCCATTGGGTATCCTCTGATGTGCCTTATTAACTACGGATGGGCTTCTGGTGAGCCTCAGGATGGGCTGAAGGTCACATCATCGGAATTTCTTTTAACTGTTTACGCCTTGTCTTGCCTTTAGGTCATGGTTTACCTCGATATCTGCTATCGGTCTTTATGGATTTTGAGCTTAAATCGCAACCTTTAGTAGCTTGCTCGCATCAAATCGTTCACCCCGCGCGATATGCCATAGTGCTAATGGTAGCTTGCGCATTAACGCAATCACGGTCTTTAACTTGGCGCGCTCATCTTTCTTGGCTTTGTACCATTTGTTTATCAAGGGGTCATTGACCAGCAAACGGAGTGCCGCCATATATAAAAACTTTCGTGCTACCGCTGAGCCACGTTTACTTAACCGTAGTCGACCATTAATTTGACCGCTACTTTTTTCGGTAAGATTGACGCCCAACGCCTTCTGGTAACTTTTTGGCGTAGCAAAACGCCGTGGATCAAGATGTAAACTGACTAAGACTGCCGTCGTAACTTTACCAACTACGCGTCCCATTTCTCGTAGTGCTTCGTCATTGTCAACGAGCGCTTCTAGGGCTTGCTTAGCCGTCTGTTTTTGCAGGCGACTATGTTCCAACTCACTGGCTAAGGCCATAAGAAATTGGCATTCAGCTTCTATACAAGGTTCGCCCAACGTATTGATGGCACTGACAATTACAGCGGCTATTTTTTCTGCCGATAAGCCACACTTTCCCCAGTTACGCATATCTAAGGCTGCTTGGTTCGATTCTGCTAAAACGTTTTGTGGAGAGCCGTAGTGCTTTATTAACTGCTCCAAGGTAACCGAATCCAAAGGCATCAGGGTCAATACTTCTGGCCAATGCCGACTCAGATAAGCTTCCAACCGATTCTGATTACGAAGATGCTGGCCTTGATGTAAATCATATTCAAGCCTGAGTGCATTCATTCGCCGCTCTTCAATCGTAGGTTCACACCATGGCTTGGTAATACCGTCCTTATGCAACTTGGCAATCAGCCAAGCCGATTTGGCATCATGTAAACTAGGCACGCCATCGAAGATTTCTCGGGCATCATGAACCTTTTTAGCATTAGCTTGATAAATTGCAAATCCAGCTTGGCGACATTGATACCTCAAGGAGTCGCCGTAGGTGCTGGTCGATTCCATCACCACAGCAATGGAAACCTCAAGCGCTTTAATCTGCTCAATCAAATAAGGCGTCTGTTCCAAATGACTCCATTGCATCATCCAACTTTTTGTATGGTCTTGATTAGTCAATAAAGCATATTGCTGAACTTTTGCAACATCAACGGCTAATACCAGCGCCTCTCCTGCGACTTGTTCTTTCACTTGCAGCCAATTTATAGTGTTGACTTTTTGTGCTCTGTAAGTATGCTTGTTCATGGCGGGAATACCTCCTACGTCTAGGGTCTCTGTTTCGTTGAAAAAAGATTCTATTTTGAGGGTTCCCGCGTCTCTTTGCTAGTCTGCACTATAGCTGACTACGCGCTAAAGCTCCATATTGGTCTCCCGTTGGTCGCAGAACTGATAACCCCCTGCGATTTTAAAGTTGCACCCAAGCCTTTTGATAGGTAGGGGCAGAAGATAAGCTGCCCCTACTACGTAGGAGCGACGGTAGTTTAAAATGGCGCGTTACGATCATTTACTTTGCAACCCCGTTACTCACATTTTTACCCTGCCTGAACCACGCAGCTACACATACTGAACGTAACCTTTTTGAATAACGGTAAATACCAAACGTTTGGGGCGGGGTTGCAAACCCTGTCCCGCGTTCGTTGTCATGATTTAGAGGCATTGAGTTGTCGTTTTTTCCGGCCTATAATCACTCTTGTTTTACTCCTGGATAGCATAATTTCTTGTCTTTTGGGAGTCGTAAATCACCCTGTTATAAGCTACAGTTAAGGGTATCTCCCAATGCCGTTAAGTTAAGCGAAAGTTATTTAAAAAACTGGAGTGCAATCGCTTCAGCTATTGCCTGTTAAAACAGCTAAAACGGTTTTACTCGAGTTGACTGCTTAACTTAACGGCATTGGGGTGTCTCCTATTGAAATTAAATCTGTGTAAGAGAGGATTATATGAATTTACTATCGTGTAAAAAATGGTTCATCGCAGTGCTTTCGATGGGGTTTGCAGCATTGCTTCCCGCCTTGGCGCAAGCCGATTTGATGGTGTATCCAGCAAAAGGCCAGACTAGCGATCAACTTTCGAAAGATCGTTATGAATGTCATACGTGGGCGGTTAATCAGTCT
>CAIUYS010000690.1 GCA_903903365.1 uncultured Methylococcaceae bacterium | reverse complement strand
ATTGTTGATGCCTTGCTCAAGCAAATCCAACTGTGTTTCTGAAAATGCACGGTACTTGGCTTGCCATTCAGATGGTTGATTAACTTTACTGATTTGCACGGCAGTCACTTTATATTCCGGGCAATTGGTTGCCCAATCGGAGTTGTCGGTGGTGATGACGTTGGCACCGGATTCCGGGAAATGGAAGGTGGTATAGACCACGCCAGGTTGAACGCGATCGGTAATGGTTGCGCGTAATACGGTTTCACCGGCACGACTTTTAATACCGACCCAGTCATCCATTTTTACGCCACGGTCTTCGGCATCATGTGGATGAATTTCAAGGCGGTCTTCTGCATGCCAAGCGTTATTTTCTGTGCGACGTGTTTGGGCGCCGACATTGTATTGCGACAGGATGCGTCCGGTGGTTAACAGTAACGGAAATTTGCGACTGCTACGTTCTATGGTGGGGACGTATTCGGTCAACATAAACAAGCCTTTGCCGTTATCGCGCATAAAGCTGTCTTCATGCATGATTGGGGTGCCGACCGAGGCTTCATCATAGCAGGGCCATTGGATGCTGCCAAGTTCATCAATTTTGTCATAACTGACGCCGGCAAAAGTCGGTGTCAGGCTGGCAATTTCAGCCATAATTTCTGACGGATGACTGTAGTTCATCGGGTAACCCATGGCATTTGACAGCAGTTGGGTAACTTCCCAATCCTGATAACCTGCCAAGGGTGACATGACTTTACGGACGGGCGAAATACGTCGTTCTGCGTTAGTAAAGGTACCGTTTTTTTCTAAAAATGACGCGCCGGGCAAGAAGACATGCGCAAATTTTGCGGTTTCATTGAGGAAAATATCCTGCACAATGACACATTCCATGGCGCGTAAGGCGGCATGTACATGCTGAATATCAGGATCGGACTGGGCAATATCTTCACCTTCGCAGTACAGTCCCATAAAGCTTTTATCAAAGGCGGCATCAAACATATTGGGGATGCGCAAGCCTGGTTCATCGCTTAATTCGGCTTGCCATGCGGCTTCAAACAGTTGGTGGGTAGCCGGGTCAGAGACATGGCGATAGCCGGGGAATTCATGTGGAAATGAACCCATATCGCAAGAACCCTGCACGTTGTTTTGTCCACGTAGCGGGTTAACACCGACGCCGTCACGCCCTAAATTACCGGTTGCCATGGCGATGTTGGCAATACCGATAACCATGGTAGAGCCTTGGCTGTGTTCAGTAACGCCCAGGCCGTAATAAATGGCGCCATTGTTGCCGGTGGCATAAAGCCTTGCTGCTGCCCTGAGTTCGGTTGCCGGAACGCCGGTTACGGATTCTGTGGCTTCCGGAGAGTTGTGTTCTTGGGCAATAAAGGTTTCCCATTTTGTAAAGGAGGCAATATCGCAACGTTCTTTGACAAAGGCTTCGTCCATTAACTTTTCAGTGATGATGACGTGGCCGATGGCATTAATCAACGCGACATTGGTGCCGGGACGCAGTTTTAAATGGTGATCGGCTTGTAAATGCGGTGAATTTTTAACCAGATCAATTTCACGCGGATCAATAACGATCAATTTTGCGCCCTGACGCAGGCGTTTTTTCATTTGTGAACCAAATACCGGATGGCCGTCGGTGGGATTGGCACCAATAACCATAATGACATCGGCTTTCATCACGGAGTCAAAATCTTGCGTGCCTGATGATTCACCAAAGGTTTGTTTTAGTCCGTAACCGGTTGGGGAATGGCAAACCCGCGCACAGGTGTCGACATTGTTATTGCCAAAACCCGCACGAATGAGTTTTTGCATGATATATACTTCTTCGTTGGTACAACGAGAAGAGGTAATTCCACCGATAGCATCTTTGCCGTATTTTGTCTGGATGCGTCTTAGTTCAGAAGCGGCATGATTAATGGCTTCTTCCCAGCTGACTTCTTGCCAGGCATCTTTAATGCTGGCACGAATCATGGGCTTGGTCATGCGGTCTTTATGGGTGGCGTAACCAAAGGCAAAACGACCTTTGACACAGGAATGACCATGATTGGCTTGGCCATTTTTGTTGGGCACCATGCGAATCACTTGTTCGCCTTTCATTTCTGCCCTAAATGAACAGCCGACGCCACAGTAGGCACAGGTAGTAATAATAGCGTGTTCGGGTTGGCCGTGGTCAATCACCGATTTTTCCATTAAGGTCGCTGTTGGGCAGGCCTGTACGCAGGCGCCACAAGAGACGCATTCGGAATCCATGAAAGCTTCATTTTGGCTGGGCGATACTTTGGAATCAAAGCCGCGACCATCAATGGTTAAAGCAAATGTGCCTTGGGTTTCTTCGCAGGCTCTAACGCAGCGAGAGCAGACAATACATTTGCTGGGGTCAAAACTAAAATAAGGATTGCTTTCGTCTTTGACCGCATCCAGATGGGTTTCAATCGGGTTGTAACGGACTTCACGTAAACCTACCGCACCGGCCATATCTTGCAGTTCGCAATCGCCGTTGGCGGAACAAGTCAGGCAGTCCAGCGGATGATCGGAAATGTATAATTCCATGACACCACGGCGAACTTCAGCCAGTTTTTGGTTTTGGGTCACTACTTTTAAGCCTTCTGCGGCTGGCGTAGTGCAAGAGGCGGGCATTCCTTTACCGCCTTCAATCTGGACAACGCAAAGCCGACAAGAGCCAAAGGGCTCAATGCTGTCGGTGGCGCATAATTTAGGGATGTCGATGCCGATACTGGCAGCAGCCCGCATGATGGAAGTGCCTTCGGGAACGGTGACTTTAAAGCCGTCAATTTCCAGGTTAACCAATTGGCTTGCAGTACTGGCAGGTGTGCCAAAATCTTGTTCTTTATTCATGCTCATGATTGATTCCTTGTGTCGTTATCAGGCTGCGTTTGCTTTTTCATCTATCCCAAAGTCTTCCGGGAAATGATTTAAAGCACTCAGTACAGGGTAGGGAGTCATACCGCCTAATGCACAAAGCGAGCCGTTAAGTAAGGTGTTGCAAAGATCACGTAACAGAGGTATGTTTTTACCAAGCTCTTGGCCTGCGATAATGTTGTCTATCACTTCATAACCACGGGTAGAGCCAATGCGGCAGGGTGTGCATTTACCGCAGGATTCAATCGCGCAAAACTCCATGTTGTAGCGGGCCATTTGTGCCATGTCGGCCGTGTCATCAAAAACCACCACGCCGCCATGACCCAATACTGTCCAGTTTGCCGCGAAAGCTTCATAATCCAGTGGGGTATCAAATTGAGATTCAGGCAAATAAGCGCCTAAAGGGCCACCGACTTGAACGGCTTTTATGGGGCGTCCTGATGCTGAACCGCCACCAAAATCATAGATTAATTCACGTAAGGTCATACCAAAAGCCAGTTCGACTAATCCGGCGTGTTTAATATTGCCCGCCAGTTGAAGAGGCAAAGTGCCGCGCGAGCGTCCCATGCCAAAATCACGGTAATAATCACCGCCTTTATCCAGAATGATCGGTACGGATGCCAAGGAAATGACGTTATTAACGACGGTGGGTTTGCCAAATAAACCGCTGATGGCAGGCAGAGGTGGTTTAAAGCGCACCAGTCCGCGCTTGCCTTCCAGACTCTCCATTAAAGAGGTTTCTTCGCCACAGATATAAGCGCCAGCGCCCAAGCGAACTTCAAGATGAAAGCTTTTGCCGCTTCCTTGAATGTTGTCGCCCAGGTAACCGGCTTGATACGCTTTTTCAATGGCGGTGTTGAGTGCAATATGTGCATGAGGATATTCTACCCGTAAGTAGATATAACCTTGGTTTGCACCAACGGCTATGCCGGCGATGGTCATGCCTTCAATTAAGACAAACGGGTCGCCTTCCATCACCATGCGGTCAGAAAAAGTACCGGAATCGCCTTCATCGGCATTACAGATAATATATTTTTGTTCCGAGGGTGTTCCCAGTACGGTATTCCATTTAATTCCCGTAGGGAAAGCCGCTCCACCGCGTCCACGTAAACCGGAATCGGTCACGGTTTTAACAATATCGGCCTGTGACTGGTTTAAGGCATTGCTTAAACCACGGTAGCCGTCATTATTAAGGTAATCGTCCAAGCTGACAGGATCTGTTATACCAATACGGGCAAAGGTTAATCGCTGTTGTTTTTTTAGGTAATCCAGTTCTTCTGTTAAACCTAAAAGCAGGGGATGGACACCGCCCTGTACAAAATTGGCATCAAACAGGCTGGGGACATCGCTTACCTGAACAGGGCCGTAAGCTAGACGGCCTGCTTCGGTGAGTACTTCAACGAGTGGTTCCAGCCAGAACAGGCCTCTTGAACCGTTACGGATTAACTTAATATCAATGCTGCGTTTTTCAGCTTCTTTGGCGATAGCCGTAGCGATACGGTCAGCGCCTATTGAAATGGCACTGGAATCGCAGGGAACAAAAATAGTGATACTCATGCCAATGCCTCTGTTTCGTTGATGGTCGTGTCAAAACTGTTCGCCGTCACTCGGCCATAAATTTCGTTGCCGATTTGCATGGCAGGAGAGCAGGCACAGTTACCCAAACAATAGACGGGTTCCAGAGAAAACTGGCCATCTGCGGTGGTTTCGTGGAAATCTATACCCAGTCGGGTTTTTATATGATTTTCCAGATCCTTACCGCCCATGGCTTGGCAGGATTCGGCACGGCAAAGATGAATCGTGTGTTTGCCTGGCGGCGTGTCGCGGAAATAATGGTAAAAGCTGATGACACCATGCACTTCAGCGCGAGAAAGATGTAAAGCATCGGCAATGGCGGGCACGCTTTCGGCAGGAACATAACCCAAGGCATCTTGAATGGCATGCAAAATAGGTAAAAGTGCACCCGGTTTATCTTTGAGTGCAGTAGTTATAGCTTGCACGGTCACTTGGATATTGCTTGATTCGGTCATGGTCAACTCTTAATGGCGATTCTATTCGTTAAAACAACACGCATCCTTGATGCTGCCTTTATATGTGAGGTAGCATAGCACAAGAAAATTTATGTGTAAAAGAGACATAAAAAGGACACAAGCTGTAGGTTTATATTGAGCTGATTAAGGCGTTGATCAAGGGCTTGGGTAGTTATGACTTGACTGGTTTAATAGTGATTAAACAATATCAATTTTAAGGTAGAAAAAATCAATAATGACAGGATTTGTTGATAGTGTGTTGCGGTATTGGCCGCTAATAAACCGCTGAAACGTGAAGTGAAAAAAAAGGGGGGTAATATAACGGGGATCTGTTGTAAAACGGGGTAAAGCAAACGGTAGCCTGCCGATAAGCAGGCTACCGTTTAATTGCAATTAGATGATGGTTACTTCTTCTGCTTGCGGGCCTTTTTGACCTTGAGTTACAGTAAACTGTACTTTTTGGCCTTCATCAAGAGATTTAAAGCCTGAACTGTTGATGTTACGAAAATGAACAAAAACGTCTTCGCCATTTTCTTGTTGAATAAAACCGAAACCTTTTTCAGCGTTAAACCATTTAACTGTACCAGTAGCCATTGTGTAGTCCTAATATAAAATATGTAATTGAAGCCCCAAGAGGCCGATAGCGCTGAGAAATTTAAGAATTACTTATGATAAACAGGACGAGCAATATAGTAAAAACTTCGTAAAGATAAGCATAACGGTAAAACAAACTCAAGCTGGGCGAAATTTTATAGTGGCAGCTTGTTAATGTCAATATTTATGGTGCCCAATAACCCTGGAGAGCACCGCGCACCTCATACACATCAACTTAAAGATATTTAATTCACCACGAAGACACGAAGAACACGAAGAAAAACCAAAGCAAAATCTTCGTGTTCTTCGTGTCTTCGTGGTGAAATGTTTTGACTTGATGTTTATCGGGTGCCGCACCGCGCACCTTGATGCTATTGAAACAATACGGCGGCACTAATAATAAAGGCGCTAATAATCATGGCCCATACGGTGGTTTTATGATTTTTATCCATAAGCTGTCGCATCAGGGCCAGTTCTTGTTGTTGTGTTTCGGCGTGTTGCTGTGCGTGAGCGGCATGATCCAGTGCCTTGTAAAGCAAAGACGGGATTTCCGGAAACTGTTCGGCAAATTCCGGGAACTGTTTGATTATTTTATTGATTTTGGCTTTAGGGCCCAAACGTTCATGGAACCATTTTTCAAGAAAAGGTTTGGCGGTTTGCCATAAATCCAGTTCGGGGTAAAGTTGTCGCCCCAAGCCTTCGATATTGAGCAGGGTTTTTTGTAGTAATACCAATTGCGGTTGAACGTGCATATCAAAACGTCGGGCGGTTTGGAATAAACGCAATAATAATTGGCCAAAGGAAATGTCTTTTAGCGGTTTTTCAAAGATGGGTTCGCAAACGCTGCGAATGGCAGATTCAAATTCTTCTATGCGGGTTGAGCGGGGTACCCATCCGGACTCAACGTGCATTTCTGCGACTTTTCGATAATCACGGTTAAAAAAGGCCAGAAAATTTTCTGCCAGGTAACGTTGATCAGACAGTGATAAAGATCCTACGATACCAAAATCAACGGCAATGTATTTATCAGGCAGTTCGACAAAGATATTGCCGGGATGCATGTCGGCATGAAAAAAGTTATCTCTAAATACCTGGGTAAAAAATATTTCCACCCCACGTTCGGCCAACACTTTAAAGTTTGCGCCAGCGGCTTTGAGTTGTTCTATTTCTCCGACGGGTATGCCATAGATTCTTTCCATCACCATGACTTTCTGGCGCGTAAAAGCCCAGTGGATTTCAGGTATGTAGATTAGTTCAGAGTTTTCAAAATTGCGGCGCAATTTGGCGGCATTAGCGGCTTCTCTAACCAGATCCAGTTCGTCCAAGGTGGATCTTTCAAATTCTGCAACCACGTCCATGGCACGTAATCTTCTGGCATCTGACCAGAAGCGTTCCGCAAAACGAGCCAATTCATAAAGCAGGCCGATGTCGGAACGAATCCGTTCTTCAATGTCGGGGCGTAATACTTTAACGATAACTTTTTCGCCCGTGTGTAACGTTGCGGTAT
>CAIUYS010000689.1 GCA_903903365.1 uncultured Methylococcaceae bacterium | reverse complement strand
CCTACAAAGCTTAATTTCGATGCGTGTGGAGATTTATTTATTGAGAGTTGCCCTACTTCGTATTTTTTTACCATATCAACCTTGAATTTCCTATCCAAAAAACTAGACTTGTAAGTGATTGCATACAGGCCGCCAATTATCAACATTTTACCCTCATTTTTGGCTGTAAGTTTTTGATTGTTTGATGCGTTACGTTTCATCCTCTTGTGATTCTGACTACCAATTGATAACGGAAATTTGAAAATGAAAGCAAATACAAAAAAAATACAAGTGGTCTCTACAGTATCGCAATCTGCATACTGGAAACTTCGTGCCGCGATTGGTTTAGCTTTAGGCGTAGCATTAGCACCACAGGGTGTTAATGCTGCGACATATACTTGGAATGGCGGAAACAGTGTCGATTCTGGTTGGACATCAAGCAATAACTGGTCAGGAATTGCAGCAGTATCTGGCACAGCTACAGATTTGAAATTTGCAAATGCTCCCGGCACCAGACTGGATCCGATTAGTGTTCCTGACATCTTTACTCTAAACAGCATCACCTTTAATGCCAATAACCTCAATTCGTCCGGTTACACCATTGGCACCAGCGCCAGCACCTTTACTATGGGTGCTGGCGGCGTGGCAAATAATGATAATATTGCTCAAACGTTGGGTGCCAATTTTGTTCTTTCGGCTAATTCCACGTTTAATGCTGCAAACAGTGATTTGGACTTTACCGGCGCTATTGATTTTAACGCGGGTTTGGGTACAAAAACACTAACTCTCAACGGCACCAACAATATTTTGCTTTCAGGGATTATTAGTAATTCATCGGGCGCAGGCGCATTAAAAAAAATTGGCTCAGGCACAGTCACTCTAACAGGTAACAACACTTACACCGGTGCTACCAATATCAATGTCGGTAGCCTGGTTTTGGGAGCAGATGAGCGTCTGAATGATACTGGAACAGTCAATATTGGCGGCGGCATCTTCAATGTAAACTCAAAGACGGAAACTATTGCCAAGCTTAACCTGAATAGCGGTGCTATTAACGGTGGAGGCACTTTGATAGTGACTTCAGACTACAATAACGCAAATTTCGGTACAGGAAACAGCTTCAATAAAACTGCCGGCATCACTGATACGGTTATCAATTCATCTGCATTTAACGCAGATAGTCAGCAAACACTAACTGCTGGCACCAGCACTGCTACCAGCGGCACTGGCTGGATTCTTTTTGGTAATGTGCATGTAGGCGACATTTCCACGCAAACTTACACTATTGGTAACGGTGCCAACAGCGGTTCAACATTGCGTGGCGCTGTGCAGGATGATGGCGCACTTGATACCCGTTTGAGTGGCACAGGTATAATAGCCGGTGGCTACAATTGGGGGCCGGTTGCTGCAAGACGTAATACAGATAAAAAAAATGTAACATTTACCGCCAGCACCGCAGGTGTCCTGGACGAGACATTGACTGTTGTAAACAATTTTAGCAATACCAATACCCAAAATTTGGTTATTAGCGGCGCGGCCTATCGTTATGCCAGCCTTAACCCGCTTAGCTCGGTTACTTTGGCCAATCAGCGGATTGGCGGCATGGCAACCCAAGCCCTGTCACTCACCAATTCGGCAATCAATGATGGCTATTCAGAAAAACTGAAGGCAACCATCAGCGCGAGCAGTACGATTAAAGCCAGCGGTTCATTCAACAGTCTGGCAGCTGGTTCAACGAACAGTAACAGACTTAAGGTAGGTGTCGATACGACTAGCGCCGGAAACAAAAGCGGTACAGCGACGATTGGACTGGTTTCTATTGGTTCAGGTACCTCAGGCTTAGGAAATACAACTCTGGCTTCACAGACCATTAACGTGTCTGGCGACGTCTATCGTTTGGCAAGTGGTTCAACAGATGAGACTGTTAATTTTGGAGGCACGCATGTCGGGGATTCGGTTAGCCAAACTTTAACGGTTCGCAATACAGCGACCACTGACGGTTACTCTGAAAAACTGGATGCCAGTTTTGGTGATGTGACAGGAACAGGTGTTACCACCCGTGGTGCCGCTAACCTGATTGCTGCAGGTAGCGACAACAGTGATATGTCCGTAGGGATTGATACCGCTACTGCCGGTGCCAAGTCGGGTAGCGTTGAGGTCAACTTCATTTCAAACGGTACAGAAACCAGTGAATTAGGGACTATTAGTAATGGTAGCCAGAACGTCGTTGTTTACGGCGATGTTTACAACTATGCCAACGCTGGATTACAACATGTTAGTGGTGGAACTTGGGATGGTACTGGCTTGACTTTGAATTTTGGAACCTTTACTCAAGGTAGCGGCACTCAAACCGCCATTTTCAGTCTTGCCAATAGTGGCTTGGATTCCATCTATACTGACTTTCTTGATGGTAACTACACTTTCAGTTTGGATTCGGCTTTCAGTAGCGCCAACGTGAGTAACTTCACCGATCTGGCGGGTGGATCATCACTGACCAATCTGGGCTTTTTGTTTGATACCAGTTTTGTCGGTAATTATGCAGGCAGTGTATTCCTGGCATTCACTGGACATAATGCCAGTGGGTACAGTGGTGCTCTTGACGGTATGAGCATTAATTTTAAAGGTAATGTCTCTGCGGTACCGTTACCAAAGGCTGTGTGGTTATTCCTTGCTGGTATGATAGGTTTGTTGGGCTTGGGTCATCGCAACAAGGTAATCTAGTATTTTGGTAACTACTTATTAAATATCGTTAACAGTAGTAGATCTTTCAGGTTTTTAAAGTTGAAAGGTCTACATCACTCTTCTTGGCTCTCGCCATTGTCATCCGTTACATAGCTAATCCCTATTTCTATTGGATAATTAAGTCTAAAAATGAAAACATCCCACACTGATACTTCAAGTATTTTGATTTAAAAAGCAATTTATCCACGAAAGTCACAAAAAAAGCGGATTATTTTATGGCACAGCTATTTTCCCTATCCAGCAACGATTTTTAGCAACGACTGTGTGTTATTCTTATTCACTCAGAAAACCAGTGGCAGAAATCAGTGCAGTTAACAGAAACAGACAATCAAGCCTATTTTGATAAAAACAAAGCCAGAGAGAAAGTCTGTGCCCGTTGGCTAAAAGAACAAAGTAAAGCCGTCCGTAAACCCATAACACTTGCCGCTAGTGTCGGAATTGCTAATGGCTTGTGTGTCATTGTCCAATCAGCAGTACTAGCTTTTTTACTGCAAGCCATCATTATTGACAAGCTGCCGTGGGCATCTTTAATGACGCCTTTTTTAGTACTGGCAGGTGTTTTTATCATGCGCAGTTTGTGTTTTTATGGTCATCAAGTTTTGGGCTTTGAAGCGGGCGCCCAAGTCAGGGCATCAATAAGGCAGCAATTGTTGGGAAAGTTTTTAACGCTGGGCCCCGCCGAAATCAAGCAACGTCAAAGTGGTGAATTGGCAGCCATTTCGTTGGAACAGGTTGATGCACTGGAAAATTATTTTTCGCGCTATTTGCCACAACAAATAATAGTCGGCATATTACCGATACTCATGATTATGGTGGTCATGCCAATCAACTGGGTAGTCGGGTTGATATTTTTATTGACCGGGCCACTGGTGCCGATTTTTATGGCCTTGGTCGGTATGGGTGCAGCTTCTGCCAATCGCAGCCAGTTTTTGGCGATGGCAAGAATGAGCGGTTATTTTCTGGATCGTTTGCAAGGATTACCGACACTTAAACTGTTTGGTCAGGCTGCTCAAGAGTTAAATACCATCAATCAAATAGCGGGCGGGTTTCGGGAAAAAACCATGGCCGTGTTGCGCATTGCGTTTTTATCCTCTGCTATTCTGGAGTTTTTTAGCGCAGTGGCCGTCGCTTTGGTGGCCGTGTATGTGGGATTAGGTTTATTGGGACAGATTCACTTTGGCCCGGCTGACCAGATCAGTTTTAGGGAAGCATTGTTTGTGTTGCTACTGGCACCCGAGTTTTTTATGCCACTTCGGCAATTAGCCATTAATTATCATGACCGCGCCGCAGCACTGGGCGCGGCAGATGCTATCCTTGCCATACTGGAGAAAGACGCTGATGTGTTGGAAGCAGGTAATAAAGACGTAGGATGTGTCGACGAAGGAGGCGCATCAATCGCGAATGATGCGCTTCGTACCTCAGCACCATCCTACGGTGATTTTCAGGGTAATAAGAATCTTATCGAATTTAACAATGTCAGTAAATTTTATGGTCAGCGTCAAGTTTTAACAGATATTAATCTGTGCATTGCCGCCGGTGAAAAAATTGCTTT
>CAIUYS010000688.1 GCA_903903365.1 uncultured Methylococcaceae bacterium | reverse complement strand
ATGCTAATTTAATAATATTTTTTTGTTTTACCAAGTGTATATTTTATCATTTTAGACAGGTGAATTTTCTTTTTTTCACCTTCAGGCTATTAATTCCATTCGCTTTAATGGGTTTTGCAAGTGCCTCATAGGTGTGCATTTGCACAATTGGGGGGGATCTGGTTCTTTGTGGTTTAAGCAGCGTAAGGCGCAATCCAAATTTTTCGGGTTAGCGATAGATAGCTAACCCGATGAACTTTTTGGCATAAAGATCCGGCAGGCTGACTGATCTACAAAAATTGTTTTACAAAGTTTGCAATTGCTAATGCCAAGATAGCTCCCAGCATCCACTTAACTAAATTAAGTTCACCTGTTAATCTAATTTCAAGTTTATCCAAATCATTTTTTGTGGCTAACTCGGCCTCGCTACTTGCATCTTTAAAGGCTTCTGCCATTGCCGACGCTTGCTCACGACTCACACACACCTCTCGACAAATTTCAATGTATCAAAGGTAATTGTCGCCATTTAGTTTCTCCTGGGATGCAAAAATATAAAAGAGGTATATCACAACAAAATTCCGCCTCTCAATTTGTCGGATTCAACTTGTACAAGTTATCAGCGTCTTGTACTGTATTTAAAATTATTGCACGGATTGCTGGTGTTTAGTCATCCATTCACGGGCGAGCCTTTGCCCTTCTTCTATTTGTGAGGCGGTTAACTTTTTAACGAGACTATCTCGCGACGTTATCGCATTTTCAAAGCCATGAGCAGCCGCCAGATTTGTCCACATATAGGCTTGAGCGTAATCTTGCGGGACACCTTGGCCTTTTTTGTACATCACGCCAAGATTAAATTGCGCCTTGTCATGGCCCTGATCAGCCGCCTTGCGATACCACGCGACAGCTTGAGTGTAGTCTTGCGGGACACCTTGGCCTTCGCTATACATCACGCCAAGATTGAATTGCGCTTTTTTATGACCCTGTTCAGCTGCCTTGCGATACCAAGCGGCGGCTTGGTTGTAGTCTTGCTGAACGCCACGGCCTTCGTAATACATCACGCCGAGATTGAATTGCGCCGCCGCATCGCCCTGATCAGCGGCCTTGCGATACCATACGTTGGCCTGCTTGTCGTCTTGCTGGACGCCATGGCCTTCGTCATACATCACGCCGAGATTAAATTGTGCAACCAGGGAGCCCTGATCAGCGGCCTTGCGATACCAAGCGACAGCTTGGTTATTGCTTTGCTGGACGCCTTGGCCTTGTTCATACATCATGCCGATATTGGTTTGCGCCATAGCATGACCCTGTTCGGCGGCCTTGCGATACCAAGCAGCGGCTTGTTTATAGTTTTGCTGTACACCTTGTCCGTCGTAATACAATACACCGAGATTGAATTGTGCCGCAGCATCGCCTTGTTCAGCTTTTTCGCGTATTTGTTCTACGCTTTCGGCAGTGTTCGGTATTGATTCGGTTTTTTGCCAGATTGGTGTGCAACCACCCAAGAATAAGGCAGAGAAAACTATAAGCACAAATAAACTACGCATATCGACTCCTAAAAAGTCATTCGCTTAAAATTAGGGAATAAATAATAACATATAAAATCAGCAGGAAAATATAGGGCAGGATATAACTTCATCTCATCCGACTGAAAAGACATTTGCTTGCCCATGACCCCATTTTCAAATGTAAGTGACAAAATAAAAATGATAGTATCAAGGTTATCAAAATCTTGTATAAATGTTTTGAAGCAAGGCCTGATGCTCTCTGAAGCCTTCAAACGTTTCAGGGCAGTCGTGGGAATGAACCGACCGTACCGAAGCCAAGCATATAAGTGTTGAGGCGTTCCGGGTCATTCAAACTTATTAACGCAATAGAGGTAATTATTCAGCTCCCCCTCTTTTTCAAAGCGGGGGAGCTGAATAATTACATAATAGAAAGTTATTCTTTTAGCGCTATGGTTTCAGCCCGGTTAACGATATCAATCGTTATTTTGCCTTCTTGGGCTAACCAGCCAATACTGCGTTGGATGATTTTTTCTTCTTCGGTAAGCTCTCTAAACAATTTTGCAACCGGGGTAGCGCCATGTTCAGCCAAGTAATGCCAAATGCTGCCTGCGGTTAAACCGACACGTTCATAGGGAGTTATTTCCGGAGTCACAGCAACTGGTTTGGGAGACGCGACGGGCGCTTTTTTAGTGGTTTTTTTAACGGGACTGGGTTTTTTAGGCGTTACTTTAGTGATTGCGGTCGCAATGGGTTGTGCCGCTTTAACTTTTGGCATTGGCTTTTCCGGGGTGGTTTTTGATTTTTTCATAATGAGATAAATAATATAAAAGACAAAAATTAACTGGAGCCCTTCAGACATAAAGGGCTCTCCCTTAAGTTAAAAGATTTTACTCGCGTTTCGGAAGAAAAGTAATAGCTGATAGAGGGAGATATCCGGTTTTTGTCGACTTTATCCCTGGTGACAGGGTTTTGATTTCACGGGAAATCATCGAATAAAGCGCCGGGGTCCATTGCGGAAGTGCTTTGGCGTCAGCTTCCAGAGGATAGGTTCTGGGGTCATGCGGTGCAATCACGACTTTTACATTTTCGGCACCGACTTGCGCGGTGAGAACGAAAAGTTCTTCTATGGCTTCATCGCCCATGGCCAGGCAGCCAATGGAGGCGGCTTTACCATGGATGAAAATATCAGAACCCGGAGCGGTGCGTCCTTCTTGTTCGGCATGGAAGAGGTCGAATTCGTTGGGGTAATTTATTTTCATCGACAAGTGATAATGGCTGTTGGGATTCAGTCCCTCGATGCGGTAAATACCTTCCGGTACTTGTTTGTCGCCTTGGCGTAATTTGGGGCCGGCCATGCCGCTGGCGGCTTTGATGTCATAGTCGCGAATGAAGCGGAACTCACCGGTGCCCCGGGCCCATAGCTCCAGTTTTTTTTCCTGTTTCAAGGCAATAAAGGTGACTTCGCGGGGAGGGTAGGATACGTTGGCCTTGGCGAAATAGGGATTAAGTTTTCGCGATGTGTAGGCGCTGTAATCTTGCAGAATATTATCCACAGTCAATTGGCCGGGCAGACGGGGAGGCGGGATGTAAACCATTTTTGGTAGAGGCTGGGCTTTGGGTTTGACGCTGACGGTGCTGACGGGTTTGTGCACGGAGCACCCGACGAGCAATCCGGTCAAGATCAAGCCAGTCATGATTAGCGTTGTTGATTTCATAAGAGGCGTTGGAAATGAAGTGAGAGTCGACATAGTTTACGTAAAATCGTTACCGGTTTGCAAGTTTTGAGTCTATGTGATTCGCAGTCGGTAACACAATAACATACGATTAAAAATCTAAGTGTGTACTCATCGATATGATATTGCATCCGATAAAATCGAGTATAAAAATCAGTGAGTGGATACGTTACGAATGCCATCCATGGCGACTGGATCCCGGCAGTCCATGCCGGGATGACGGTTTGGTAGTTTTCAGCGTGTATAAGATTTGTGTTGATCAATATTTTTCATTATTTACTCTACGATACCGGTCGGGGTTTGCAACCCTGACTGAAACGTTTAAAGGTTTCAATCGCTTTCTAAACGTGAGTAACGGGGTTGCAAACCCCGTCACGCTTCAATTATCCTCCTTGAGGATAAGAGGGTCAGGATTCGTCCTTGAGGACTTGCGAGGCTTCAACCAGGGCGGCGGTGCAATGACGAATTTTACTGGTATCAACACCTTTAATGACTTGCCGCAGTTCCGTGATGCGCTCCCTGATCATTGCTTCCTCCGCTTCGCTAATTTGGCTGTAATACTCGTTTAGCGAGAGTTCGATTTCAGAGGCAAGGACTTCGGCAAGGTTGCGCACCTCCGCCAGTTCGTGCAGTTGGTGCGCCGCACTGGCATACTTGTCGGCATGATTTATCATACGGCTGATTTCAGCTTCGCTAAGGTTTGAGCTGCCTTCGATTCGTATCGCCTGTTCGTTGCCCGTGATGATGTCTTCGGCCTTTACCTGGATGATTCCATTCGCATCAATGTCAAAGGTGACATCAATCTCAAGCAAACCGCGTCGTGCCGGTGGAATATCAACAAGCCGGAACGTGCCCAGCGATTTATTAAAGGCCGCCATCTCCGACTCGCCTTGGAGGACATGAATTTCTGCCGATTCTTGGTTGTCCTCAGCCGTAGTGAAGGTCTTTATCTTTCGGGTCGGGATGGGGGTGTTTCTCTCAATCAATTTTGTAAAGACGCCGCCCTTGGTTTCAATTCCTAGTGACAGCGAGGTGACATCCAGTAGTAAAACATCTTTGACTTCGCCGAGTAAAATGCCGGCCTGAATTGCGGCACCGAGGGCGACGACCTCGTCCGGGTTGATGTTTTGGTGCGGTTCTTTGCCGATTAATTCTTTAACTTTATTTTGAATGGCCGGCATACGAGTCATGCCGCCAACCAGCACAATGTGATCAATGGAGCTGGGGCTTATGTTTGCATCGGCAAGTGCCTGCATAAGAGGGTCTACGGTACGGGCGATCAGTGGCGCGCACAGGTCGTTTAATTGCGCACGGGAGAGTTCGAGACACAGGTGCTTGGAGCCAGTGATAAACTGCAGGCTAACGGGTGTCACCAGCAGGGTTGAGAGTTCAATCTTGGCTTGCTCTGCGGCTTCGTAAAGGCGCAACAGGGCAATGGGGTCGGCGGCTAAATCTATTGCTTGCTCACGTTTAAACACATCGATAAGCCAATCGACAATCGCTTTATCAAAATTATCACCACCCAGATGGTTGTCTCCGTTGGTCGCTTTTACCTCAAACAGGCCGGCACCGAGATCAAGGATTGAGACATCAAAAGTGCCACCGCCCAGATCGAAAACCAGAATCGTTTGGTCATCTGCCTTATCTAATCCGTAGGCGAGTGAAGCCGCAGTCGGTTCGTTGATAACCCGTAAAACAGTTAGTCCCGCTATTTTTCCGGCATCTTTGGTGGCTTTGCGTTGAGCATCGTTAAAGTAAGCAGGAACCGTGATGACGGCTTCTGTCACACTTTCGCCAAGATAGCTTTCGGCATCCATCTTCAGCTTTTTGAGAAGCATTGCACTGATTTCTTGAGGAGTGTACCGCGTACCATAAACCGTAACAATGACGTCACCGTTAGCTCTTTTTTCAACAGGATAGGCAATACCTGCCATTTCCTCCGAAACTTCGTCCCACTGACGACCCATGAAACGTTTGATTGAGGTGAGGGTGGTGTGCGGATTGTTGAGTTGTTGCTGCTTGGCAGGTGTGCCGATGAGTCGGAGTCCCTCTTTGGTAAAGGCGACCACAGAGGGCGTTGTCCGTTCGCCCTCTGCGTTCGGGATGATAAGCGGCACGCCGTCGACGAGTAACGCCATACAGCTATTCGTTGTGCCAAGATCGATGCCGATAGTTTTGTTCATGCCGAATTTTTAGGGGGTTGTGTACGCGCCAATACGGCGCCTTTGTTATCAACGATAAATGCTTGCTCAACGGCTTCTTTGGCAAAAGAGATTTCATCGAAGGGGTTCGGTTCTCCAAATCCCGGCAAACTCTGACAATACGCTCTCACAATATCGTAAGCGGCGACCACGGCTTTGGTAGTTTGCACCGCTTGCGGATTATCAGGATTTCTATCGGGATGATGAGCGAGAATTAACTGCCGATAGGCTGATTTTATGGTTTCCCAAGATGCTTTCTCCGGCAACTGTAATATTTTTCTGGCTTTGTCCACCATCGCAAAATTGCCTTGATTTAATTCGATATTAACAAAACTATATGCCGGCAGAGGGCCTATATAACGAAACGTTAGCAGCTCTTCAAACTCTGTTGCTGCCAAGTCCACGGCATCGTCGAACAGTGATTCCTTGTCTTTTTCAACCAGATAACTGCGGTTAAAAATCATGGCTTCGGTTTTTAGGGGCGCGTCCGAGTAATCTTTTGAGCAAGGCGACAGATGGTCATGAATAGCGGCAATAAAGTTTCTTTTTTTTATTTCAGCCGCTTCAAAAAGCAGTCTGCCGGTCTGTACCGGATCTGCACTTGCCAACTCGGGGTTTTCTTTTATAATCGCCTGAAGTATCTTGGGTAATTCCCATGAAACCTGGATGACCAGTTCCATCGTTCCTTTAAGTTTATCAAGGTAGGTTCTTAGTTGGATGTATGCCTGCTCCAGAACCTTTTCAACGTCTTGAAGGCTGTTTGCTGTAAAGCCGAATTTGAGTGGCAACATGCCGTTGCTGCCGCTCTTTTTAAGAAGAAATTCGTTAACCTGTTGATAGGTTAAAAGATACGCCTGATGACTCTCTTTTTGGTCGGTCGATGCGTCTCCTAAGGAGAAATCAACATCAATGGCACTCACAACAGCGGCAATATCTCGATAACAGACCATTTCAAGGGGCGCTGAGTTAATGCCGCCCGCTTGGAATTCAGCCAAACTTGGCATAGCGGACGAATTATCGATAGTCGCATAAATAAAATAGTTTACTTTCATACAGGGTGCTCCAGGTCTTTTGTCATGAGGTTGCTTAAGCCCAATTTATTGAACAGTTGCTCAACAAAATCTGCCTTCGTTAGAGCCATGTCTTTAATACAGCTTGTGAAAAAATTAAAACCTACGTGCGAGGGGGGTGTATTTATGATGCCGAGCAATGGGTGTTTATTTTACACCGATGCCAAGTTGTATCAATAATAGTGCCACATAATATCGGAACAGGGAAGTGTTGCCGGATTGGCGGCAAGAAAACGGTTGTTTATTTTAATTTCGCTGTTCTATTGCTAACAACCAAGGTCTGTTTTTTGTGGGCAGCACCCTGCCTGTTCCGTCCAGTTTGATATGCGCCATACTAACGGCATCCATCACATTTCCTCCTATCACATCAAGTTCGCCGGGCCGTTTTGCAACCACTAAATCACAGTGGTAAGGTCCACGCTTTAGATCGTTATAGTTGTGAATTGATTGGATAAAAGCTTCACCTCGGGGTGCGCAAATAATGTCTCCGGGTTCGGGAGCATAATCGTTGATGGCATGGCTTATCAAGCTGTTTTTGGAACTTGCTGCCAGCACATGCTGAATATAATCCCAATGCAAAACAGTAGAAGGTAAATCACTTTCCGGTACACCGGCACTCCGGGCCAACCAGATAATAAAAGCGCCTGACCAGGGCCTTATTTCCCCGTCATACCCGATTATCGGCAAGTCTGTCACCGTATACCAATACATGAATATCCGGCTAAAAAAAGGCGGCAGGGTTTCGCGCCCCTGGGTGACTGTATTCGGATAAGTGATTGTTGGTGGTTCACTATCATAATTAACTTCGGGTCTGCCGAACAATTCCCATTCCTGGCGGGCCAGGTAGATCATCCGTTCTTTAACGGTAGGCATAACAAACGAAGTTGCGGCATGCGGTTCAGCAAAAATGGCAGGTGCTTGCCCTGGTTTTTGAAGAGCGCAACCGCTAATAAGCAAAACAATGCAAAGAAAGAGATAAGGCATATTAAATAATCGGTTATTGCTAAGATACTCGTTTGGTGTCGAGTTAAAGCGGTTATTTTATTGTACGTTGTGTTATTTGCAATGTGCCTCAATTAGACCCATTAGCCAAATATCCAAAACAAAAAATTGCCACAGATTAGGGGATTTTATATAGGTTTAATCGGTGGCGATTTATTTATTGCGGCTTACCTGAGCGTAACTTAACATGAGCAGCCGTTAACTTCTTGAAATAATATTACCTAACAATCGCGAAATTTTAAGTCTTTGTGGTAAATAAAAGGCGATTAATTCTGTAAAAAAAGGGTTTATGCCATTATGTGACTGGAAACCAGTCATTAATAAGTTTATGATTACACCTTTGAAATAAGATGCCTAATTTTATTTAACGGCAGTTTAAATGCTTTTTCAGTTCAGTTAGCTACAGGCCTTTAACAAATTTTTCCCGGTAGCTGCCTTGTCAGTTTTCAGGTTATTTCGTTTCCCCACCCAAACTGCTTTATAAATGCCGATATCCAAACAACTTACTTTTCAACTGCCTTATTTTGCTGATAGTTCAGCGCTTTTTTCCTCAATTGCTGGTCATCCTTGGTCCGTTTTTTTAGATAGTGGTTATCCAGGATGCAACCAGGGACGTTACGATATTATCGCAACTGATCCGCTATGCACCTTGGTAACGCAAGGTGGTATAACAGAAGTTACCCGTCATCATGAAACACTAACATCCAGTGCCGATCCCTTTGATCTGGTTAAAGAACAGCTTACAGCTGATTTTATCAGCGAGGATGATTATCCTTTTAATGGCGGTGCCATCGGTTATTTTTCTTATGATTTGGCACGTCGACTAGAAACCTTGCCTGTTATTGCCAAAGATGCAGAACATATTCCCGATATGGCCGTCGGTATTTATAAATGGGCTGTTATTGTCGATCATCAGCAGCAGAAAAGTGTGTTGGTCGGGCATGATTGTGATGAACAACACTGGCACGATTTAATCGCCCGATTTAGTCAATTACCTGAACAGCAAGCCAAAGAATCCTTTAAAGTGGTTGGCCCGATTGAATCCAATATGGATAAATTGGCCTACACAAAAGCCTTTGACCGGATTAAGCAATATCTTAAAGAAGGCGATTGTTATCAGGTCAATCTGGCACAACGATTTGTCGCTGAATGTGAAGGTAATCCCTGGACTGCTTATTTGT